>JAFUUV010000097.1 GCA_017471345.1 Ruminococcus sp. | reverse complement strand
TGCTGTATGATATAATTCTTTTGGAAAAAAATAATGGTCGAATAAGAAGATTTGAAAGTATGGAGTGAATAGAAGTATGGCATTGTGTATGGGATGTATGCAGGAAATCGGCGACAGACGTTTTTGTCCCTCCTGCGGCTTTGACAACGCAGAAAAGCAGCAGGCACCCTTCCTTCCTTACGGAACGGTGCTGGCGAACAGATATATTGTAGGCGCGGGGATTGATACCAATGGCGAGTGCACCCGCTATCTTTGCTATGACAAGCAGACAGGCGATGTAGCGATTGTCTGCGAGTTTTTGCCCATCGGTCTTTTCAGCCGTGATGAGGGCGAAACCGATATCCGTGTCAACTATGAAAACCGTTTGGTTTACAATAAACTCAAGGATGATTTCATCAGCTACTACCGCACCCTGACTGATTTGCGTGAGCTTTCCGCTTTGATGAATGTTCATAACATCATCGAGGAAAACAATACCGCCTATGTCATAGAGGACAACGAGGACTACATTCCTTTCGAGGAATATGTTGAGCGCAGCGGCGGCAGCTTGGAGTGGGACGTCGCGCGTCCGCTCTTTATGCCTGTGATTTCCGCGCTCGAAGCGATGCATAAGCGCGGCGTCGGTCATTACGCGATTTCTCCAAAGAATCTGTATATCACCGCTTCCGGCAAGCTCAAAATCTCCGGCTTTGCGACCGAAAACGAGCGCAAACGCGGCACCTCTCTCAAGAGTCAGCTCTTTTCCGGAGCGGCAGCACCCGAACAGTATGAAACCGCCTTCCCGTTGGATGATATCACCGATATTTACGGCTTTTGCGCCACGCTGTTTTATGCGCTGACAGGTCACCTGCCAAAGAGCGCTCCCGAAAGACTCAAGGACAGCCGTCTGCTCATGAGCACCACTACCGTCCGCAAGCTGCCGCCTCATGTTGTTTCGGCACTTGCCAACGGACTGCAGGTGGATCGTGAAAACCGTATCACCGATTTTGATGAGCTGCGTTCTCAGCTCTCTGTTGCGCATACCGCCAAGGCGATTCAGGATGAAATTTCACGCACCGCAAGCATGAATATCTCTAACAGCGAAAAGAATCAGAAAAACCGTAACGGTATGTCGCGTGTATCTATCGTGATTATTTCTGCTGCGGCAACTGTGGTGATTTTGGGTATCGCCGGTGTGTTCTGGCTGATGCAAAATCCGTTCCAAGGCATTTTTGGCGGCAATCAAAACGCGACTCAGGTTTCTACGCAGAATACGGAGTGGACAGGAGCAACGGTTCCAAACTACGTTGGCATGACCTATGAGGAGGCGGTATCTGCCGCCGCCGGCGACACGACTGTCACACTGACACGGAATTTTTCCGATGAACACAGCGATGATTATCAGGAGGGAATTGTCATGGCGCAAAGCCCTGCTGCCGGTTCTAAGGTTAGCCAGGAGGGCGCAGTGATGATTAGCGTTACTGTCAGCAAGGGTTCGCAGATTCGCGAGCTTCCCAAGGTAGAAGGTCAGTCTCTTGATCAGGTTTCCTCCGATATCGCCGCACAGGGTTTGCTCGCGTCAGCAGAGTATGCCTACAGCGATAAGTACGCGGAGGGAAGAGTCATCGGCTACAAAAATCATCAGCCGGGAGACACCGTCGAATACGGCACCAATGTGGTGGTGATTGTCAGCAAGGGCAAGGAGCCTGCCGCTACTGCCGCGCAATGATAAAATTAGCTTTTTCGGGCAACAGATTCTGCTGTTGCCCTTTTTTGCGCTCAAATGACTTGGTGGCAACTTTCGTATGAGTTTATTTTGTTGTACTCACTTTATGGTATAAAAATTATAAAAACTGCACAAAAATCTCAGATATTTTTTTGTAGAAGAAACTCGAAAATGTTGCATATGCAACTGAAAGTGGAGCGAAAATTGTGTATAATGAATATGTCAAATGACAAAGAACGAAATAGGCGCTACTCTCTTTGGTTTTTAGGTGATTTTTAGGAGTTCTTTCTCAATTCGTAGCGTCTATTTCGTCTCCTTCGCTTATTCCTTCTATAACCCAATATACCCCCTAAAACAACCGAGTTTATCTCGGTTGTTTTTCTGTGCGAAATCGCCTGTTTTTTATCCGTTTGTTTTTGTCTATTCTGCCTATGACAAAAAATATCATTATATGATATAATATGATTGTACAAAAATTGTTTACCCGTTACGTTTTCAGAACGGCGGAAAGCGAGGTTATAGATTTTTATGTTTCATGCAGGACAAACCGTGCTCTACGGTGCCAACGGCGTCTGTCAAATCGCGGAAATTTCCACCAGGACAATTGGTTCCAATGTGATGGAGTACTATGTGCTCAAGCCTGTGTCGTCAGACTCCACGCTATATGTGCCGACCGGCAATGAGATGCTTGTCAGCCGTATTCGTGACATTTGTACCGCGGAAGAAGCGCGTGCAATTCTCAGCGAGGAAAGCGAGCCGATGAAGTGGATTTCCAACAATCAGGAGCGTTCAGAATATTTCAGGCAAGTTATCGGTGAGGAGAACTGTCGGGATTTGGTGCGTCTTGTACGACTTTTGCACAGCCACGGTAAGCTGCTGAGTGAACGCGGCAGAAGGCTGCATCTTTCTGACGAGCGTATTTTACGTGAGGCGGAGCGGATGGTTGGTGACGAAATCGCCACAGCCCTCGGCATCACTCATGCCGAAGCCTTGCAATTAATCTTAAATTCAGCATCTATTTGAAAAGGAGCAGATTTCTGCTTCTTTTTTTTATAAACCTGTTGCCTTTTTTTCAAAATAATTGTACAATATAAAGTGTTTTTTCGATTGAAAACGACAGGGTTCACTGATTTATACACTTTTCCTGTTCGTTTACATTACTCAAATATTGCTGAATCTGGAGATATATTATGAAACAAATCGCATCTGTGTTCCTTGCACTCCTGCTCATCTTTTGTGCGGTAACGCCCGGGTTTGCTGCCGATGCCGATATTGGAGACTGGCAATACACCGTTGAAAACGGTGAGGCGATTATCACTGCCTATCATGGTGCCGAAACATCGCCGGTTGTACCGTCCGCGTTGGGTGGTCATGAAGTTGTTGCCATCGGTACAGCGGCGTTTTACCGTTCAAAAATTGAAAGTGTTACCCTTCCTTCGACTGTCCGCTCCATTGGTTGGTGGGCTTTTTACGGCGCGTCAAAGCTGACGGAAGTCAGGCTGGCGGAGGGACTGCAAAGTATCAGCTTTGGAGCGTTCTTAAATTGTCCAAAGCTGCATTCTGTCAGTTTGCCGCCGACAGTTCATGCGGTAGGTGAGGATGCCTTCGCGGTCAGCTGTGAGACGGAGATGAATATAGAGGATGAGGAAAACGAGCGTACCGTCAGCCGCCAAACATATTCGGTAGACAACGGGTTCGTCATCACGGGCTATTACGGCACGGCAGCGGAGTATTATGCGCAGGAGCATGGCTTGACCTTCAAGGGGGAGGACATCCTGACCTTCGGCGACGTCAATTTGGATGACACCATAGATAATAAAGATATTGTTCTTTTGGAGAATTATATTTACGGCGGCACCATTTCACATCTATCGCGTTTGAACGCTGATCTCAACAGCGACGGCAAGGCGGATGATGCCGATTTACGGCTTCTGCGTTCCTATATCGCCGGAGAAATCAGCCTGCGCGATTTACCGGCAAACAGCTTTAAGCCTGTCGAACAAAGCTACCTTTCCGGAAAGACGCTCTACAGCGACGGAGACAGTGTCGCCAAAGGCACCGGCACCGATACCTTTGGCAGCGGCTTTCGTTCCTACGCACACTGGCTCGCGGAGAAATATGAGATGCGTTTGACTTCAAAAGCAATCGGCGGCACCACACTTGCCAAGGTAAAGAATAATCCTCTCAGCAGTGAAAGCAGTATTTTGGAGCGCGTTCTCAGTATGAAAGGTCATTATGATGTCATCTTGCTTGACGGCGGCTTCAATGATATATTCATTAAAGCAAAGCTCGGCACCGTTACACCGGACACTGATAAAAGCGGCAAATATGACACCGCTACGACCATCGGCGCGTTGGAAACCATTTGCTATTTTCTAACAAAGAATTATAATGACGCGGTAAAGCTGTTTGTTTTATGTCACGATTGCGGTGAAGACGCCCAAACGCTCTACTTTGATAATATGCGCCGTGTACTGGACAAGTGGGAGATTCCCTATGTGGACATCAGTGAAGAAACGGATTTTCGCGCGGTCAACAAGGAAATCAACAACCAGTACTTTTTTGCCAACGATTCCCAGCCTGTGGGAGACCAAATTCATCCGCTCGCTTACGCGCAGGAGAAGGTTTACGGCGCGTTGATTGAGCGCAAGCTAAACGCTGTTTTTGCCGAGAAAAATCGCCTTGCCGCCGAAAATGAAACGCTCGCTGTTGCTCCGGGCGAAAGCGTCAGGTTATCACTGCAGGAGGGTGAACAGCCCTACGACGGCGCAGCAGACTGGACTTCCTCACAGGAGGAAACCGTCAGCGTTTCCGACGGTGTGCTCACCGCTAATGCTATCGGGGAGGCAATGGTGCGCGCCGAAACACCGGATGGCCAGATTGCCGCCGTGCGTGTAGACGTCAAGCGTTATCCGCTCTGCTTCTACCTCAATTATACCGGCGCTGTTCTGGTGTGCAACCAGCAATTTTCTCTTGTTCCTGTGTTTTTAGAGGGCACAGCGGCGCGGGATTTCAGCTACCAGACCTCCGACGCGGCAGTGGCACAGGTCAGTGATGACGGCACCGTCACCGCGCAATCCGGCGGCAGCGCGGTCATTACCTGTAAGCTATCCAATGGCGTAAAGACAGCTTGTCTTGTCCATGTCAAATAAAGGGGGAGACTGATGATGAAAAGAACGCTCACTTTCGGGTTGTTAGCCGCCATACTCTGTACGCTGACCGCCTGTCAGAGCCAACAACCGGCAGAGCAAACCGCCGCCAACGCGGTGCAGGAAACAACAACGACAGAGCCCTCCGAGCCGGCAGTGGATTTGCTTGATGAAATGGTCGGCAGTATGACGACGGAAGAAAAGGTCGGACAGCTTTTCTTTACACGCTGTCCGGACGTAGAAGCGGCTGCGACAGCGGCGAAATACCATCTCGGGGGTTATATTCTTTTTGGCAGAGATTTTGAGGATCTGACCGCTGAGCAGGTAAAGGAAAATATTCAAAGCTATCAGAAGGCTTCCGCCATTCCGATGCTGATTGGTGTGGACGAGGAAGGCGGAACGGTTGTCCGCGCCAGCTATTACTTGCGTGAGGAGCCGTTTCTTTCACCGCGTGATTATTATGCCGACGGCGGATGGGAAGCGGTGGAGCTTGCCGAAAAGGAAAAGGCGGAGTTGTTGTTGTCCCTCGGTATCAATGTCAACCTTGCTCCTGTCTGTGATGTCACCGGCAACGAGGAGAGTTTTATGTACGACCGTTCCTTCTCCGGTGACGCGGACGAGGTCAGCCGTTTTGTGTCTGAAACCGTCGGTATTTATAAAAGTCTGCATCTCGGCAGCACACTCAAGCATTTTCCCGGCTACGGCGATAATGAGGATACTCACACCGGTATTGCGGTGGATGACCGTTCTTATTCCGAATTTCTCACCACTGATTTCAAGCCGTTTCAGGCAGGCATTGCTGCCGGTGCGGATTGTGTGCTGGTATCGCATAATATTGTCAACTGCATTGACGAAGCATATCCTGCCTCGCTTTCCGAGAAGGTGCATCAGACGCTGCGTAAGGATTTGAATTTCAACGGTGTTGTCATGACTGACGACCTGATTATGGAAGCCATTACCGAGTATACCGGCAGCGATACTGCCGCTGTGTTCGCGGTCAAGGCTGGAAACGATATGCTGTGCTGTTCGGATTTGGAAACACAGTACCCTGCTGTTTTGCAGGCGGTCAATCGTCAGGAAATCCCCATGGAACAGATTGACCAAAGCGTCAAACGAATTCTCCGCTGGAAACAGAATATCGGACTGATATAGTTACAGCCGTCGCTTTTTGATTTGCAAAACAGCGGCGGCTGTGCTATAATAACAAGAGTTTATGTACGGAGGAAATATATGGATTACGCGAAAGTCTTATCGGAACAATTTCAAATTAAAGAGGAATACGCCGTCAATATCATTACGCTGCTTGACGACGGAAATACCATTCCGTTTATCGCCCGTTACCGCAAAGAGATGCATGGATCGATGGATGATCAGCTCATCCGTGAGTTTAGTGATAAGCTTGTCTATTTGCGCGGTCTGGACAAGCGCAGAGAGGAAATCCGTGCGCTGATCGAAGCGCAGGAGAAAATGACAGACGAGGTAGGGAAAGCCTTAGACGCGGCACAGACGCTCAGCGAACTGGAGGACATTTACCGACCGTTTCGCCCCAAGCGTAAAACACGCGCGAGTGTCGCAAAAGAACGTGGGCTCGAGCCGCTGGCGCTCTCCATTATCAAGCAGGAAAAGGGGTTTCATCCGCAGACATCCGCTCAAGAATTTGTCAGCGAGGAAAAAGGTGTTGCCACCGCCGAGGAGGCACTTGCCGGAGCGATGGATATCATCGCGGAGCAGGTTTCCGATAACGCGGAAATTCGCAAGCGCATCCGTGAAATAGCGCAGAATTACGGTGTGATGCGTTCGGTCGCCGCTGACGCGGAGAAGGACAGCGTCTATACCCTCTACTATGATTTTACTGAATCAGTAAAGAAAATTGCCGGTCATCGCGTGTTGGCACTCAACAGGGGAGAGAAGGAAGGGTTTCTGAAGGTCAGTCTTGAGCTTGACGAGGAACGACCCGTCGGTGTGATTGGTCGCTTGCTTGACCGAGGTACCAACCCCCTTTGTTCCGACTTACTGCGTGCCGCCGGAGAGGATGCCTATCACCGTTTGATTTTCCCGTCGATTGAGCGCGAAATCCGCGCCTCCCTCACTGAAACAGCCGCCGAAAGCGCCATGAAGGTATTCGCGGTCAACCTTAAACAGCTTTTGATGCAGCCGCCTGTCAAGGGTAAGGTAGTGCTTGGTCTTGACCCGGGCTATCGCACCGGCTGTAAGGTCGCGGTGGTAGACGGCACCGGAAAGGTGCTTGACACAGCGGTGATTTATCCTACCCACGGTGAGCGTAAGGCTGCGGAATCCAAGGCTAAGCTGTTGCATCTGATCAAAAAGCATCATGTCGAGATGATTTCCATCGGCAACGGCACCGCCTCCAAGGAGACCGAGATGTTTGCTGCCGACGCTCTCAAGTCCATTGACCGTCCGGTCTATTATATGGTGGTCAGCGAAGCAGGCGCGTCGGTGTATTCCGCGTCTAAGCTCGCCGCGACCGAGTTGCCGGAGTTGGATTTGACACTGCGATCCGCCGTCTCTATTGCCCGACGTTTGCAGGATCCGCTTGCGGAGCTGGTCAAAATTGAGCCGAAGGCAATCGGTGTCGGACAGTATCAGCATGATATGCCGCAAAAACGTCTCGGTGAAACCCTCGACGGCGTGGTAGAGGACTGTGTCAACTCAGTTGGCGCGGATCTCAATACCGCCTCACCGGCACTGTTGCTGCGCGTATCGGGACTGAATGCTGCCGTGTGCAAGAATATTGTTACCTATCGTGAGGAAAACGGTGCTTTTCATTCCAGAGCAGAATTAAAAAAAGTTCCGAAGCTGGGACCGAAAGCGTTTGAACAATGCGCGGGTTTTCTGAGAGTACCGGAAAGCCGCAATCCGCTCGATAATACCGGCGTGCATCCGGAGAGCTACAAAAGTGCCAAAGAATTGTTAGAATTGCTTGATTATTCCGATAAAGAAATAAAATCCGCTAAGTTCACCGATATCAGCCAACGCGTCAAGGCGAAGGGAACCAAAACACTTGCCGCAACCCTTGGAATCGGTTTGCCGACGCTCGATGATATCGTCAAGGAGCTGGCAAAGCCCGGACGTGATCCCCGTGATGAAATGCCGGCGCCGATGCTCCGCACGGATGTGCTTGACATCAACGACCTTAAAGAAGGGATGGAACTGAAGGGTACCGTGCGCAACGTGATTGACTTTGGCGCGTTTGTAGACATCGGTGTACACCAGGACGGTTTGGTGCACATCTCACAAATCTGTGACCGCTATATCAAGCACCCTTCAGAGGTGCTCAAGGTCGGCGATGTTGTCAACGTCAAAATTTTGTCGGTGGATGTCAAGAAAAACCGCATTTCTCTGACAATGCGGTTCTGAAGCGTATGAAAAAGGAGAGGCGTTACGCCTCTCCTTTTAGTCTTTTTATCGCGTCGGCAGGATTGTCTGCCTTAAAAACAGCTGTACCCGCGACAGAAACATCGACGCCGGCTTCTGTCACCGCGGAAATGGTAGCGTCTCCGATGCCGCCGTCCGCTTCAATCAACACTTTCAGACCGCGACGGTCAATTTCCGCACGAAGCGCCTGTACCTTTGGCATCATATCCGCCATAAAGCTCTGACCGCCAAAGCCCGGTTCCACCGTCATCACCAACACCAGATCCACCTTGTCGAGATAGGGAAAAACCGCCTCGGCAGGTGTGTGCGGCTTGAGCACCAAGCCTGCCTGCAAGCCGCGACCTTTGATGCGTTCTATCGTTTCATCGGGATCGGAATCGCTTTCGATGTGAAAGGTGATGATATCCGCGCCGGCATCGGCAAAATCGTCGATGTATCGCGCCGGTTCGCTGATCATCAGGTGTACGTCAAAGGGCTTTTTTGTGTACGGACGAATCCATTTGATAATCGGCGCGCCAAAGGTCAGGTTCGGAACAAAATGTCCGTCCATGACATCAAGATGCATCCAATCTGCGCCGGCTTTGTCCATGCGCGTAATTTCGCTACCCATTTTTGAGAAGTCGCAGGATAAGAGCGACGGAGCAATCAGCATAGTAGTTTCTCCTTTGTTATGGCTTTTGCACGGCAGGCGCGACAATCGCGGCAACTGCCCAGAAGAGGGTATAAATCAACACTTCCAGTGAACCCATCACACCGATATCTACGTAGAGTGTCAGCATAGCGGAAATCAGAATACCCAGAATAATCGCAATCAGCTGAATGATAATTGCCAGTGAAATATTGCTCTTGATTTTGACACTGCCCGAAATGGCACGTGCCAGCGCGGCGGTCTTGCCGCCGGTAATCAGGTAAGAGCGCGAGGTTTCTTCCGTAGCGCTTTGCGCCTCTTTGAGCACATGACCGAGACCGGTTGGCAGTACCTTGATGCTGCGATAGAATAAGCCGTACAGCCGCGCGACCAGATCGTCTGTAATGTTGAAGTCGGTGGTGCGGATCAGGAAGCTGATACCGTTTGTTTCGGCTCGCTGCAGCTCGGCTTGCAGCTCCTGGTCGGCGTGATAATTTGTCACAACCATTGCCACCAGCCTGCCGGCACGTGAGATGTAGGTCACCTGTCTGCCCTTTGAGGTGTATCGCTCCTCATACTCGGGCGTGGGTGTTTCCACACGGTACTTGTCCATCAGATTGCGCGAGCCGACAAGAATCCGTTCGCCGTTAATCCAACCGACCAAGCCTAACTCGTCCTCATACAGCACCGATTCAACTTCCGGCAGGCTTTCGCCGGTTTCGGAAATAACAGAGTCAAAGGCGTTCGCCAGCGGATTTTGCGCTTCCTTGAGAATCGCGATGCCGCACAGCAGCGATTCGTCCACGTTGTATTCCTCGTAGGTTTTGATGCCCTCCAGTTCAATGCAATCGGTAGGGAAGAGCTCGTTGGCGTCAATCATAATCGCTGTACTGTCGCAAAACTGCTTGATGGAGGGATAGCCCGCAAGCATAGAGCCGTAGCCCAGCAGTGTTTTACAGAGCCGTCGTACCGGAAAGTTGACGGCAAGCAGGGTAGATACCGGAATCGCGAGTGCCGCGATCAGCGAAAGCGTATTGATTGCGCCGGCGAAGGAGAGCTTCACTATGCCGTAGAGAAGGGCGATGACCACAGCAATCACCGAGGTAATCGGCGCTAATTTTGAAGCCAGATCCTCGCTGGGATCGGGCGCGTAGGAAATTTTCAGGAAATTCGAAGGAAAGCCGGTTTTGTGCTGATAGGCTATCAGCGCTTTGTCGGCGGCGGTGCCGCTGAGCATCTTGCCGGCAACGTATTCATTATTATAAATCTTTGCCGCGTATTTTTGTCCCTTGGATGAAACAAAACGGAAATTGTCCTTGACGCGAAGCACCATGATTAACTTGCCGAGATTATTGGCAAAGAAGGCAAGCAGCACCACCGCAACGTAATAATTCACATTGAACGCGCTCATATCACCGAGCGTAAAGAAGGATACAATGGTTTGCAGCACTGCCGCGACGCCGGCAACAGCCACAGCGGTGTCGGAGTTGCCCTTGAACCGCAGCAGCGGCATCAGTCCGTTCAGAATGGCGACGCGGTTGACAAAGACCGAGAAGCCGATCATCAGGAAATTAAACACCGCATAGGCGGCAGGCGCCACAGGTACCGCGGCAATAATGCCTTCCGGCGAGACACGCGTCACTACGGTCAGAATAATCGACAGAGCGGCGACAATTCCTGTCAGCAGACATTGTGTAAAGAGCTTACGGATATTGTGATTCAGTTCAAAAAGAATACTCTTTTCATCGTCGTCTCCGGTGTAGTCCTCAATGGTTTTTGTCTTCTCCTGCGGCGTATCCTCATCATCAGATTCGTCCTTTGAGAAAAAGCCGACCACTGCCGAAAGAATCTTTTCCTTGGCGGAACGGGTATCCTCTTCTTTTTGCTCCTCTTCCTCCTCCGGCTTTGGTTCCGGCCGGATGACATGAGCAATGACGGACGGGTTTTTGGAACGGATATATTCCTCGTATTCGTTGGTCACAACCTCGGAGAATTTACCTGCCTTAATGTTGAGGATACTGTTTGGATCCTCGGGACGGTAAACAGGTACCCTTGCCACCACGCGTTCGCGTGCGGGCGCTTCTTCCAAATCGGAATCCTCTGCCGTCTCGGGTTCGTTTTCCTCGGCTGATGGTTGCACAGGCTCTTCAGCCGGTGTTTTTTCATCCGGTGCAGCGATATCAATTGAGCTGAAGCTTTCAATGACCGGACCTTCATGGAACGCGTCGGCGGTGTCAAGCACCTCGCCCGAGAACTGTGTGTCCTCTGCGTATTCCGGCGTCAGGGTGACGATTTTGGACTCGCGTTCCTTTCTGGCTCGCTCATCCGCTTCGCGCTCGGCTTTTTCACGCGCTTCGCGTTCTGCCTCTTCCGGTGTCTGCACCTGCTCGTCGCTGCCGTCCATTGTCAGCTCCGCCTGTATGGTGGTGGCGGTTTTGTCACCTACAATGGTGTTGTCCTGTTCTTCCTTGTCCAGCTCCAAGGGATTGGCGTTTGTCAGACGTGGTTTTTTATCCGCGTTGCTGAAAATTTCCGTCAACTTGGGCTTAACGCGGTATTTTTGTGCGGTACGTTTCATCCGTTCGCGGTCTGCCATCTCGTGGGTTTCAGCGAGGATGCTCTCAATTTCCAGCTCTTTCAGAAGCTGTTCCTGTTTTTCCGCGTCCTTATTGATATCCGACAAGGCGATTCACTTCCTTTCGTTTATCTGGTTTGCATCGCTTCATACATCAAAATGCCTGCCGCTACTGAGGCGTTCAGTGAATTGATATGTCCTCTCATGGGCAGCGAAACGATGACATCGCATTTTTCGCGGACAAGGCGTGAAATTCCCTTGCCCTCGTTTCCTATCACAATCGCGCACGCTCCCTGAAAATTGCAGCTGCGGTAATCGGTACCGTTCATATCGGCGCCGAATATCCATACACCTCGTGCTTTCAGCTCGTCCACTGTCTGAGCGATATTTGTCACACGCGCGATATTCATGTATTCCACCGCACCGGCGCTTGCTTTGCCGACGGTGTAGCTCAGTCCGGCGCTTCTGCGCTTCGGCACAATGACGCCGTGTACACCGGCACATTCTGCCGTACGGATAATCGCGCCGAGGTTGTGCGGATCCTCCACTTCATCAAGTACCAGGAGAAACGGCGGTTCGCCGCGTTCCTCGGCACAGTGCAGAATATCCTCTACGGTACAGTATTCCTTGACTGCCGCAAACGCGATAATACCCTGATGTACGGCTCCTCCGCTAAGGTAGTCCAGCTTCTGGCGGTCAACCTCCTTGACCGGAATACCGCGATTGCGGGCTTTGGCGAGAATTGCCACAACAGCTCCGTTTTTTTCACCCTTGGCAACAAGGATTTTATCTACCTGACGGTTGCCGCGAAGCGCTTCACTGACCGGATTACGTCCGGCAATTATGTCGGGCTTTGGCTCATGTTGTTTGTCATTCATTGATGTCACCTGTATATATATTGATACATTTTCATATTATAACACAATTCTTGGGAAAATAACAAGGTTTTTTCAAAAATTTTATGAAGGAATCATCGGTTGCAGCCCATAAGCACCGGTTGTTGCGTCACAGAACAAAGCAGAATGCAGCGGAAAGGGCGTCAGACTGAAATAACTCGCAAGAAAAAGAAACAGCAGGAACACGCACGGCGCAAAAAATCCATGCAAATCCCATCGGCAATAGTAAAGCATTAATCCTACAGCCACGCCGGTGCAAAGCGCGAGGACGCAGAGCAAGCGGAAGCTTTTTGCTTCCGTATCGCGCAGGAAGCAGCCGCCAAGCAGCATAACAGCGGCAAGCGAATAGAGCGCGGCGGTTTTTGCGGCAGTCAGACGGTGCAGCGACGGCTGTAAACTGAGCTGTTCCAGCATTCCCCAGAGCAAAAAGGGCATCAGAAGGATCTTGGTCTGTTCCCACACACTGTTGTTGACCGCGCCAAAAAGCACGCCAATCAGTTCTCTGTCGTTCCATTCATACCATTGCCTTGCCAGCAGGGCATACAGCATACAGAACAAAATTCCGCCAAATTCCATGATGGGCAGATATTTTGCGCGTTCAGGCTTCATCATTTACACCTCGTCCGTTTGGATTCAAAATGTATTATGTTTTCACGGAATTATAAAATTTCGAAAAGAGAAGATAAACGAATTGTATAATTCTTGTTTTTCAAATTAATGTGGATAACTATGTGGAAAATGTGAAAACCTATTGAAGCAGAGGGTTGGAATTCCTTCGATTCTCACTTGATAATCGAAAAGTCAAGGGTTTTTGACCAATTCCACATAAAATCTTTCCTTTTTTGTGGATAGAAAAAATATACAAATTGTAATATAATGGTGTCAATGGCATTTTTTATTTCAAAAGAGTTATTGCGTGACGCCGGCGTCAAAAAAAGAATAACCGCACGGTCACTACGCTCATGACCCACGCTGTCAGGTCGGCGGCAATAGCGGCAAGCATCGTATGGCGGATATGCTTCACACGAATCGCACCGAAGTAGAGCGTTATCGCGTAAAAGGTCGTTTCGCTTGCGCCTGCAAGCACGGAAGCCACCTGTCCGGCAAAGCTGTCGGGACCGCATTCGTCAAATACGCTGAGCAGCAGAGCAGTCGAACCGCTGCCGGAAACCGGTCGTAGCAGCGCCATCGGAATGATTTCCGGCGGAAAACCGAGCCGTTCGGCTGCGGGCGCCACAAACGTACACAACGCGTCCGCTGCGCCGCTTGCTCTCAGCAAACCGACTGCAAACAGCAATCCAATCAGCGTCGGCGCGATTCCGGCAAGTGCTTGCAGCCCTTCCTTTGCGCCGCGAATGAACACGTCAAAAACCGCTACACGCCGAATCAGTCCGAACAGTACGATTGCCGCTGCGAACAGCGGCATTACCAGCGCCATCATAACCGGTGCCTCCTGTTGAGCCCGACAGCGATGGATAAAGCGACTGCCAAAGCGCAGGCGGAACTAATCCATACCGGTGCAAGAATCGCGAAAGGCTCCGCGCTTCCGGCGGTTTGACGCAACGACGCCAGCATGGTTGGCATCAGCTGCAAAGAAGCGGTGTTAATGACAACAAAAATCACCATCTCATCGCTGGCGATATCACTGCCGCCATTGAGCTTATCTAATGCGCGCATTGCCTGAATGCCGAGCGGCGTAGCGGTATTTCCCAGTCCCAAAAGATTGGCGGTGATATTCATGGTGATGCAGCCGAACGCCTCGCCGTCGGGCGGCAGACGCGGAAACAGCAGCCTCAGTACCGGCGCGAACATTCGCGCAAGGATTTTCGTCAAACCGCTTTCCTCGGCGATTTTCATCATTCCCGACCACAGCGCCATCACCCCTGCAAGCGTTAAAAGCAGCTGGACGGCGTCAGCGCCGCTTTCTACGATTGCGGAGCCAAGCGCATCACCGTTTCCGAACAGCAGGGCACTGCCGACGCTGAGCAGCACCAGCCCTCCCCAGATGTAATTGAGCATGATATCACCACTTATAAAGAGTACTTGTCGATGATTGACAAAAATGGTATTTTATGGTAAAATATACGCACAAAATGGAAAAGGAGCGCACAATTGCATGATTTTTACGAATTTTAAGGAAATTGACAAGCTCGGACGCATTGTCATTTCCAAGGATATTCGGCGGCATCTCGGTATCCAGACCGGTGACACGCTGCAAATCAATACAGAAGGCGATGCGATTATCATCCGCAAGGCGGAGAAAAAGTGCGTGTTCTGTAATAGTGACTGCAATTTGACTGAATTTGAGGATAAGTCTGTATGCGCCGATTGCCTGGAAAAACTGCGCTCTTTATAATATAGTGGCAACGGGGTGATTTTATGAATCTTTATTGCGCCAACCTTGCCGACGTGCAGCCGCGACATTGGGAATTGCTCACACCGGAGCGTCAGCGGAAGGCGGCGCGTTACAAAATGCCGGATGATCAAAAACGATGTGTGGCAGGCGGTGTTTTGCTGCGCCGTTTTTTACCGGAAGTGACGATTCGTGACAACGGCTTCGGCAAGCCGGTTGCCGATGGGATTTGTTTCAATTTATCGCACAGCGGAGAGTGGATTCTGCTTGCTGTGGACGACAAAGAGATTGGTTGTGATATTGAGCGGCATCGGATTATGCGCTTTGAAAGAATGGGCAGGGTGGTTTTTACCGAAAACGAGATGGCACTGTTGCGCGGCGCGACAGACAAAATGGGCGTTTTCTATGCGCTCTGGACAAAAAAAGAAGCCCTGCTCAAATGCATGGGCGAGGGCTTTCATCGGGAAGCGCAGTCTGTGGATGTCTGCGGTTCGGCTTTTCATGACGGTAATCAGACGTATCACCTGCGTACGCTTCCGTTTGCGGACTACACGGTTTCCGTGTGTTCCTTGCGTCCGGAACCGGTTTCACTTTGTTTTATTGACTTAAAAGAATTATAGGCGTGCGATATTGCCTATCAATCCGCCGATTTCGGAATTACTGCGAAGAACACCAGGTTTTTATCGCTGTGATTCATTAGGCTGTGTGTATGTCCGTTGGGACAGTAATGACACTGACCGGCACATACCGGCGTCAGCTTGCCGTCAAAGAGAACAACACCCTCTCCTTCGAGAATGTAGATTATTTCGCTGTCCTGTTCGTGGCAGTGTTCCCCGATGGTCGCGCCTGGCACCAGTGTGCCGTGTAAAAACCGGTTTTGACTGTCTTCGTGCATTTTGGCAAGCAGATATTTTTCGCCGCCCTTAAAATGCGGCAGCTTTTGAGCTGTTTCGTTCGTTAAATCAAAAACCATGCCGGAACCTCCTTTTGATATAATTTTACCATAAATTCAGTTCTCATGCAAGAAAACAAAAAAAGTACTTGCTTTTTCTTCGCGCCTGCGTTATAATGATTGACAGTTGAATAAAACCTTATCAAGAGTGACGGAGGGAACAGGCCCTGTGAAGTCCGGCAACCTGCATCTGCAAGGTGCCAAATCCTGCGGTTTAACCGAAAGATGAGAAATTACGCCTTTCGGAGAAGGGCGTTTTTTTATTGTGTATTATTGGAGTGATATGATGGCAAAAAGATTATTTTCATCCGAATCCGTTACCGAGGGACATCCCGACAAATTATGTGACTGCATTTCAGACGCGATACTTGACAGCATTTTGGCGCAGGACAAAAACGCGCACGTAGCCTGCGAAACAACCGCTACCACCGGCGTGGTACATATTATGGGCGAGATTGCTACTACCGCACAGGTTGATTTTGCCGCGGTAGCACGCGAGGTAATCCGCGATATCGGTTACAGCAATCCGAACTACGGCTTTGACGGCAACAACTGCGCCGTGTTGGTGTCGCTTGATGCGCAATCGCCGGATATCGCCATGGGCGTCAACGAAAGCTTTGAGCATCGCGGCGGCGAGGACGACGCGGACAACCTTATCGGTGCAGGCGATCAGGGCATTATGTTCGGCTTTGCCTGCGATGAAACCGAGGAACTGATGCCGCTGCCGATTTCGCTGGCGCATCAGTTGGCAAAGCGTCTCACGGCTGTGCGCAAGGATGGAACGCTGCCGTATCTGCGTCCTGACGGCAAAACACAGGTGACGGTAGAGTATGACGGCGACAAGCCGCTGTGTGTGGACACCGTGGTTGTTTCTACCCAGCACGACGAGGAGATGACGCTGGAGCAAATCCGCGCCGATATCATCGAGCACGTTATCAAGCCTGTCATTCCGGCTTCTCTGTGGCGTGAAAGCACCAAGATTTTTGTCAATCCCACCGGCAGATTTGTCATCGGCGGTCCTGTCGGTGATTCCGGACTGACCGGCAGAAAGATTATTGTCGATACCTACGGCGGCTATTCGCGTCACGGCGGCGGTGCCTTCAGCGGCAAGGATCCGACAAAGGTTGACCGCAGCGCGGCATATTACGCCCGTTATATTGCCAAAAACGTGGTTGCCGCGAAAATTGCCTCACGCTGCGAGGTACAGCTCGCCTATGCAATCGGCGTTGCGAAGCCGGTATCTATCATGGTTGATACCTTCGGTACCTCTGTCTACAGCGACGAAGCCATCAGCGAGGCAATCGGCAAGGTGTTTGACTGCCGTCCCAATGCCATTATCCGCAGCCTGCGGCTGACCGAGATGCAGTACCGTCCGCTTGCCGCTTACGGTCATATCGGCAGAGAGGATCTCGGCGTCACATGGGAGCAGACCGACAAAACAGAGGCGCTGCTGTCAGCACTGTCATAAAAAAGGGGCTGTGAAAAAACACCCCAAAAAACAGACAGGCACATAACCGAAAGCATAGACGGTTATGTGCCTGTTGTGGTATAATAAGTTTATGAATAATAACACCAAAATCAATTATACACCAAAGCAAGGAAGATTTC
>JAFUUV010000096.1 GCA_017471345.1 Ruminococcus sp. | reverse complement strand
TCAAGGCAGCGTATTGTTCAGCTATTTCCGGATTGTTCGCACGGTCAACACAGGGCTTCATAATGGAATCAACCCAAGAAGCGGCGCTGTTTCTCTGCCGCTCTTTGTTCTGCGCGGCGTGCGCCTTTGCCTGCTCCAAGGTTTCGGGCTTTGACTTGATAGCCTCGACCAGCTTTTTCATCGGCTCATACTTCCATGAACGCTCGGACAGTAAACAGCCCGCGTTTTTGATACCGCCGAGGTAATCGTCCAGCGCGTGCCACCACTCATGGGCAAGAGAACCCGCGCCGTTCATTTTGGTGAGATTGATAACCTTGCGCAGCGGTTCATAATGCGCCGCCGCGTTGCCGCTCCCGCGAGCGCCGAAGGCGATCGCCAGCGTTCCTCCGAAAGCAATATCCTTGTCGGAGATATGCAGCGCCTCCGCCAAATCCTTTAACGCCTCAAAGCCCATATTGAGTGAAGCTTGACGGTCATTCTGATTCAGCCAGTTACCAAACTCACCGCCGCGAAATCCGAAGGTATCAAGGTAGTGCTGACCGACTATCTCCTGACCGTTTCTGAAATCAGGTCCCGTCCGGTTGATATGCTCCAACTGCAGCGGGACAAAACGCTGTTTGCCGCTCTTGGTACGGCTTTTCGCGTACTCCTGCACCCAGCGCAGCGCCTCATCGCGCGTTTCAAAGTTGGTCTCCAAAATATAGTGACCGTGTGTTACATAGTAGGTGTCTGGTTTCCAATCTCCGTTTCTCGAATAACCGTTGCCGTCATATTGCCGAATATTGTAGCCGCGCGGTATCTTCTGCTCCTTCGGTACCAGAAATTGAGCGTCCTTCGCGCCGCGGGCAAAATCGTGCTCAAACTGAGCGCTTGAAGTGATCCTGATTGTGTACCGCAGATTTTCCGTCAACGCCGGATTGTGCGTATAATCGCGTGTCCGTTCATAGGCAGTCCGACCGTTCCAATCCTGAACAGGACGCAGATAACCGTTTTCTACATAAAACTCGGCAAAAGCGGCTTTCGCGTCCTCTACATTGCGAACCTTCTCCATGACCTCTTGAAGCTGACGGATTGTTGTGATATACTGTTTTTGCTGATAGTATTTATCCTCGGGATCATAGACCCTGTAGTATCGCGGCGTTGCAGGCACGGCGTCGCGCACCTTTTTGATGAAGTAAACCACGCCGATCGGCACGCCGTCGTCAAGCATAGCCTGATAGTCGGGCTTTTTCCAGATATTATCCTTTTTGACGTACTTCTCAGCCTCGCGCTCGTTCATCTCGTCGAGGTCGTCGGTGTATAAACCTCGGACGCTCCACAAATCTTTTTTCGCGCCGCCTATCTTCTCGCCGAAATCCTCATGTATCTGCTTCGGCATTTGGTTCCTCCGTCTCTACGGAAATCTTGCTGATAACCTCAGGACACGCGCTGTAAATCTGCATGATGCGCTTTGCCGTGCCGCAGGGCTTGACCGCGCCGGACGTCCAGTGCCGCACCGTCGCCGGCGTGACGTTCATCAGGATCGCGAGACCCTTTTCGTTCATGTTCAGCCTGCGCATTAAGGAAAAGATTTCGTCCGGCTCAAAGTCGGGACATTTTGTTGCGCTTGCGATAACCTGTACCGCGTTTGTTTTGTTTTTCATTTTGCCTCCTGTCTAAATTGAAAAAGCCGCCTGTTTTTCACGGCGGCGTCGGTTATTTTGATTAACTTGTTGTAATCGGATTTGCAGCATTTCGTTGTAATCCTTGCCCTCTCGCGGAGGGTGAACCCCAACGCGGATATCCTTGAAACCGGGATTGTCCCGCAGCATAGCCTGAATCTTTCGGGCGTTCGTCAAACCAGCACAGTCATTGTCCAGATAGAGATCGACGCGCCGGATTTCGGGGTGACGCTCCAAAAAGGCGAACAGCGCGACATGCGAGGTGCCGCCGAGCGAAAGGCGGTAGCCGTTCCACTTCCAGCCGTCAAGCTCCTGCAAGGTCGCGTGAGAGAGTGCGTCGATCGGCGCTTCAAAGACGGCGACATGACCGCTGTGCGGTTTCTCCGGTGGCAAGCAAAAGCTGAACGCCTTGTCGCTGCCGTAAACGTCTTTCTTAACTTGCTCGTAAATCCCTCTCATACAGGCAAACTTTATCTTGCCCGATTCGTCCTTGCCGACGAACACACAGACGGGAATGATCTTCTTCTCGTCCTTCCTCGACTTGTATTTTCCCTCGTAAAGTAAACCCAGCTCGCGGCACCGTTGAATAACCTTTGCACTGATCCCGCGTTTCCGCAGATATTTGAAATATCCGGTCGCGCACTTCTTCGGCCACGGGAGATACAGCTTTGCCGGACGCTGCTGCTTTGGCTTGCTGTCGTTTTGGGAATATGTGACTTGCGGTGAAGCTCTCGCCGGCGCGTCTCCAATCAGTCGGGAGACCGCTTCGCTGAATCTGTAACCTCTAATCTCCATCAGATAGTCCAGAGCGGTAATGCTCTTGCCTCGGCTATTCCAGTACCAGAAGTTTTTTGCCGTCACATAGACCAAGCTGTCGTGCTCGCGGTGACGGTAATTACGGCCGTCCTTCTTCAAAACGCCGGGCTCGTTCGCTTGCAGATACGCAAACAGGTCAGCTTGCCGCGCCTGTTGAATCTGCTCCTTTGTAAAACGGGTAGTCATCAACCTCCTTCAAAAGTTGTTGAAATGAATTAAGGCGCCTTGCGGCGCCCGTGCATGGGATAATCGTGATTGACCTCCGCGCGGTAGTATTCGTCCATCGTAGCCGGCGCGTTGAACAGCGTTGCCAGCACATACGCCTTGATATTTCCGACCTTGCTTGTGTTTTCGTCAAGACAGTCAAAAACATACTCGATGTGCGCGGAGTTGATATTAAGCAGCCGCGCCCTGACGACCTCCCGCGGCAGCTCCCCTCCTGCGATCATACAATACGGAGATTGAGAAGCTACCGCTTCAAGCATGAGCTCTACAACAGCGTCTAAGCGTTCTGCGCCATAGCGTTCGACAAGAATATCGTACTCAATATTGCACTCGATCAGATTGCGATACGCGCGCGCACCTATCTTATCAATCTTATCTTTGATTTCTTTCGTATTTGATTTTTTAGTCTTTGATTGTTTAGTATTTAATTGTGCGGGTTTCTCCAACATTGGCTCCGCCTGCGTTGGGATTTCCTGAGTTGGGATTTCCTGAGTTGAGTTTACCTGAACGGGATTTTCCCGTTTATGTGATTCCGGTTTAGGTAGTTCCGGCTCAACCGATTTGCTTTCCGGCTGTTCGTGAATGGTGTACTCAATATCTCCGAGACGACCGTTCGGATAGCGAAACCTCCGGCGCGTAAGATAACCCTGATCCTCCAGCTCCTTGATCGTCCTCGAAATGGAGTCCACGCCGTCCCTGCAAATGCAGGCTAAGCCTTTCAGCGTATAGTCCCAATCCTCCGGTAAGGATAACATGAGAGACATCAGTCCCTTTGCTTTCAAAGACAGAGCGACGTTGCGCAAATGGTGATTGCTCATAATCGTGTAATCTTTTACCTTTTCAACTCTGAAAACTGCCATTAGTTTTCCTCCTTTCGATTTGCAACAAAAAAAGACGTCCCATCAAATGATGAAACGCCTAAATACAGGTACAAAAAAAGAGCTGACTTTATATTTCTATAAAATCAGCCCTAACGAATTATTAACAGAAAAAGCTCACTGCTTGATGTTGGCATCTCCCTATTTTCACACCCCGTCGCCAGAGCACTATCTTCGGCACCACAGAGCTTAACTTCAGTGTTCGGTATGGGAACGGGTGGACACTCTGCGTCATCGACACCAACTAAAAGCAATGAGCTTTTGTGGCTCCCCCAACTGGGCTCGAACCAGTGACATCATGATTAACAGTCATGCGCTCTACCGACTGAGCTATGGAGGAATATAAAATGTAGGCGTCTTCCTATTTTCACAGTCCGTCGCCGGACAACTATCGTCGGCACTACAGGGCTTAACTTCCGTGTTCGGTATGGGAACGGGTGGACCCCCTGCGTCATCAACACCTACTGATTGATTAATTTGGTGACTCGTGCGGGAATCGAACCCGCGTTGCCGGCGTGAGAGGCCGGAGTCTTAACCGCTTGACCAACGAGCCATTTATGACAAGGGACTCATTGATGTGAGCCCCTTGCAATCTGGTGCACCATCAGGGGCTCGAACCCGGGACACCCTGATTAAGAGTCAGGTGCTCTACCAACTGAGCTAATGGTGCATATTTTAGTCGAGACGGAAACGTCGGATTTAACATCAACCTCGAATGCCCGACCGATAAGCTCATCAAATTCTGACGTATCGCTCTCGCGCATACTGAAAGAATATCTGACATTTCGTTCTCGTCTCATAGGCAAGTGCCCTGAAAACTGAATAAAGAGAAAGCAGGGAGAGAAGTAGGATACTGACAATAGACCAAGATTCAAATTGAAAATGTGGTCAAGCCCTCGACCTATTAGTACTGCCAAGCTAAATGCCTCGCGACACTTACACACGCAGCCTATCAACCTCGTAGTCTTCAAGGGGTCTTACTTGCTTACGCAATGGGATATCTAATCTTGGAGTCGGCTTCACGCTTAGATGCTTTCAGCGTTTATCCGTTCCGTACATAGCTGCCCAGCT
>JAFUUV010000095.1 GCA_017471345.1 Ruminococcus sp. | reverse complement strand
TGAGATGTACGGCGCAAAGAGCGTAAACGGCGAAAAGCTCTGGAACGGCAGTGAAATCACCGATTCCACGGAGTTGACGGCGAACGCGAACATTAAGCGCCCTGTTATTTCCAATGTCTATGTCAATAAAAACACCACACTGAACGTCAATGAATATATGGGTATCGGATTTTTCGCGACGATATCCAACCGCACCAGCACAGCGGATGTCGGTTTGAGCGGCGGAACGGCGGTTGTAAAAAATCTTGACCTGCATGATGTGCATATTGAAAATAATACAGAGCAATCGGGAATTAATCAGTCTTTGCTCAATCTGGTTACAACAGGCTTAGGAGAAGTTCTCGGCGGTTTAGTCGATGTATTGCTTCGTGTTCTGAGCTTTGGATCCGCGCAAACGGATTTACACACAACACTCTCTAATCTTCTGAACGCGAGAGCGAATGACCCGACCATATTTGCTACGGGTGCGTTTGCCGGTCGTGTTTACGGCGACGCGGTCATAGAGGACTGTTGTGTAACAGGTACCGTAGAAGTCAGCAATGTTAAGGACAGAACAGGCGGTTTTGTCGGCTACACAGAGGGTATGACCGAATACAGCGGTCTTTCCGATGCTCTCGGCGGACTAACGGATGTTCTCGCAAGCTTGCTCAACGCCATTCCCGGCGTTGGCTTGGGCGATTTAGTGACAATTCTTTTGGGCAACGCGTTGCCTCTTGACCAATTAATTCCGACAAACTACATAGCGCCAACCCTTACAAACTGCTATGTGGAAGGTTTGACGGGAACTGTCGGAAGAACAGACAAAGATTACGTCGGCGGCTTTGTCGGTCAGCAAATCGGAACAAGAATGGATCATTGTACCGTGCAGAACAGTACCTTCTCGGTGAAAGCGAAAAACTTCGGCGGCGGTTTTGTCGGTGTGGAGCGTGATGCGGCGATTAAGGGAACCTTGGACGGACTCGGTATTGACCTTTCGTCCATTGTCAAGGACATTCATCCGCAAAGCGTATTGACCGATTGCTCCATTGAAAACTGTTCCTACGATGTTGCAGGCGAATCCTATCTGGGCGGCTTTGCCGGTGCCATGAACAGCAGCTACGCGATTGACTGTACCATAGACTGCGACAGTAAGCCTGTCACTGTAAACGCGTCCAAGGCGTATGCCGGCGGATTCGCAGGTATCGCAACCGTCGGTTGGCAATCCACCTTGGGCAAGGACGAGAATACAGAAAACAGCCTGTTAGGAACAGTTAAGCAGTTAGTCACAGGTCTTTTGTCCTCCGATAAAAGTACCGGTCAAAAGCTGCTGGCGTTGATGGGAGTTGCGCCTTCGGCAATTATCGGCTGTCAAATCTACAGTGATGCGTTGACCGTCAGTTCGGGCGACTGCTTCGCGGGCGGTATTGTCGGAAAAGGCGAGGGATTGTACCTCGGCAAATCCGATCAGCAAGCTTTTGATACGCTCTCCGCATGGAATTCCGGAACCTTAAAAACACCTGAGGATAAACCGGTCATTCTCAGCGGATTGAAGAATGTCAGTGCTGTGGGTGACTATGCAGGCGGCATAGCCGGTTTCATCAGTTCCGCTGCTTTTGAGGGAATGCTCAACGACGTGGTCGGCCTCGGAGATTTTATCGGCTTTGTCGCAAGAGATATTACGGTAACAGGTGTTGACGGCGGTTATACCGTTTTGGCAGACGATGAAGATGCCGGCGGCGGTTTTGGACTTGCTGTCGGCGGTGATATCACAGATGTGTACTTAAAGCAACTCAAAAGCGTACAGGCAAATAACCGCGCAGGCGGTTTTGTCGGTATCGCAGGTCCCGGCGAATTGGTAGGTACAGGTGGCCTGACCGTCAACCTGCTCGGTTTGGACAACGTTTTACAGGTCAGCAATCTTCTGAAAATCGGACAGGGCTTGGCTGTCAAAATTACGGACAGCTCCGTTACAGGTATCGAAGACGGCTATACGGTCGAGGCATCCGGCAGTGTTTCAAATGAAAACGATAACACACAGTTCAAGGCTTCGGGCTTTATTGCGGACAGCAACAGCACGCAGATTCTCAATTCTCACGCATATAAACTGAAGTCCGTTGTCGCGACAGACAAACAAGGCTATGCCGGCGGATTTGTTGGTACCTCTACCACGGGCGGCTTGGCGGAAGCGGCGGAGCAGGACGCGGCGGCAGTCGGTACGCTGATTAAGGCGGACGGCTTGCTGGGTGCTATTCAATACCTGATTCCCACTTATACGGATTGTACGGTTCACTATGTGAATCTCGGCTATGTAGACGCGGATATCGCCGGCGGCTTTGTTGCCGACATGGAAAGCGGCACCGTGGACAACGCTGTCAGCAGAGTGAACCTGACGGATAAACAGGACGCGGAGTTAACAGACGCGGACTGGACGAATATTGACATTTCCCCTTGGACAAAGATCACAAAGGAGCTGTATGACCCCAACGCGGTGAATCCGACAGGAGAAATCAACAAGCAGTTCGCGGTGTTTGATATCGACAGCGTTCGTGGCCGCACCTACGGCGGCGGTTTCGGCGGCAAGCTGCGTTCGGGTGCGTTGGCGGAAGCAGGCGGCGGCATTTCGATTCTCGGAGACTCAAATCTCGGTGTTAATCTAGACATTACCCAATTACTCGCCGTTATGGACAGCTACATTCCAATTGTCCGCAATGCAGGCGTTTACAGCGAAAACGGCTTTACCGTAGCGGCAAATGAAATACGTTCCGACGACCCCTGTTCGGGAAGCGCCGGCGGCTTTGCCGGCTACACCAGCGGCGCGCAGATTTCACACTGCGACGTTTACAAGCTGAAAAACACGAAGGTCACCCCTCCGTCCGATTTGGAGGCTGTGGATGCGCCCTCTTATTTTGACAATGCACAAAGCACTTATGCCGTGACAGGCGGTCACTTTGCCGGCGGCTATGTCGGTAATATGGATATTGGCAGCGCGGCAAGCCTGGGCGGCGGCTTGAAGGTACTCGGCGGTAATGTGGGGCTGACAAATGTACTTTCGGCGCTCAATGTTGTTGTGACAACCATCGAACACTCCGACGTGCAGGGCGCAGGCGGCGGCTTCTCCGTCATGGCGGACGGCACCGATCCCGATGACGGCATGGTCGGTATGGCAGGAGGTTATGCAGGCAGCATTAACGGAGGTCACATTCAAAACTCTCACTGCAAAAACTTCTATTATATTATCGGTCAGGAAGCAGCAGGCGGCTACGTCGGCAATATGGAACCCGGTAATGTTGCCAATCTGCTTGACGACGCAAGCATTTTAAGCAGTCTTGTGGATGTTGACTCCGCTCTGGCTTCGCTGGTTGAGGATTTTATCCCGACTGTTCGCAACTCGACTACTTCATGCGTGCCCTGCGGCGGCGCCATCAGAGCGCAGGCGGCTTCCGATGAATCCCACCAGCGCGGTATTGCCGGCGGCTTTTGCGGCCACAACGAGGGCGGTCACATCTGGGGCTTGGATACCCATACATGGAAAGACCAGAACGACGGCGCGGTAGGAGATATGAACTTCGGGCACAGCACCGAGGGCAACTATGTCGGAGAGCAGCATATTTGCACGGCATGGCGCATCCGTTCGGTCTATGGCTATGAATACGCAGGCGGCTTTACCGGTTATATGGAGAGCGCCGACACCGCCGATACCGGCAGCATTAAGCTGCTCGGCGGACTGATTAAGCTGGATAATGTTCTTACAGCGCTTTCCGCTGTTTATCCCACAGAGGAACACACAGCGGTTTACGGTCCTCTGCGTAACCTTGATGTTGACACCTGGAACGCGTGGGTACAGTACGTCGGTAAATACGGCGGCTACGGCGCGGAGCTGGCGCAAAACGGCGCTGTTCAGACGCAGGAGGAGCTCAGCGATAAGCTTACCAAATATATTTACGGCTGCAATGTTGTTGCCGGTCGTTCCGCTCATGAAACGGCACTGATAACCGAGGGCGGCAACGCGGGCGGTTACGTCGGCTATATGGTATCGGGCGTTATCACCGACGGTCAGTCCTATGATATGAAGCTTATCCGTGCGATGCGCAACGCCGGAGGCTATGCAGGCAAAATGCAGACGGGCGCGGCGGCAAGCTTTGGCAACGTCGATATACTCGGTCTCGGACTGAATCTCGGTCAGCTTGTCAAGGCGGCGCAGGTGTTTGTTCCAACCGTTAAGAGCGGCACGGTGCGCGGCTGGCAGTCAGGCTTGACTGTGGAGAGCTTTGGCACCGATTTTGTACACGGATGCGGTTATGCCGGCGGATATGTCGGTTCCGCTTACGGCGCTCAGATTTGGGGCGACAAAAACGCGGATAACGCAGCCGGAACAGGCTGTCATGTTTACAACCTCCGCTTCGTCAAGGGTACCAATGCTGTCGGCGGTTATGCAGGTATGGCAACAGCGGCTTCTGTCGCGGATGTCAATACCAATGCGTCCAAAGGCCTTTTACAGGGTATTTTGAACCTGCTTGTTTCATCACCCGGCGATCTGGCTTCTGTGATGCAGGCAACGGTTACAACGATTCGCAAAGCCACAGTCAATCCGGATAACAGCGACTTCGGATTTACTGTCGGCGGCGTTGACAATACAACGCCGCGGTTTGCAGGCGGTTTTGTCGGATCTCTGGAAGCATCAGTCATCGGCAGCCGCAAGGGGGAGAGCCAAATCACTGTCAACGGTCTGCGCAGCGTGGACGGTCTCTACTATGCCGGCGGTTTTGTCGGATTAGCTGATGTAGGCAGTGTGGCTTCTGTCTCCGGCGATGATGATACGACTATTTTGGATTTAGTGAACGCCGGAAGTGTAGATGTGCTCGATGTATTCCGCCCCTATATCTATTACGCCAATGTCAGCGGCGTCTCTGACGGTATCGTTGTCCGTGCCTACGAATCTGCGCCGGAGGGAATCCTCAGTGAAAAGCGTCAGTCCGGCTGTTCCGGCGGCTTTGGCGGCGGCGTGATGAACGGTACGGTGAAAAATTCCGGTGTTACCAATCTCAATACCGTGACTGCTCGCAACTATGCAGGTGGTTTTATCGGTCATATGGGCAAAAACGGCGCGGTTGATGTGGATAAAGCAAAGGTTTCTCAGATTGTCGGCTTGAATACAGGTGTGCTTGACGTGTTCGGTACCGTTGTTGACGAATGCCGTGTAACCGGAATCGACGCCGGAGCGGTTATACTGTCGACCGAAGGTGTTGAAGCAATTTCGGGCGGATTTGCCGGCTATGCGGACGTTTCACAGATTAAGAATTCCCATGTGAACAAGCTCAAACAGGTCTACAGCGACCGGATTGCCGGTGGCTTTATCGGCAAAACGAACATGAACTATTTGGTGGAGTTAGAGGCTTCCTCTCCGTTGGTTCAGCTTGTTTTAGATATCGTAAACGCGTTAGTGAAGCTGCTGTATGTGGATGATTTGGAAAATCTCAATTTGATTCACCTTGATTCCTCTCTGCTTGGCTTAAAGCTCCTCAGCGACGGTGATTTGCTTTACGTCAATCTGCTTGGCTTGCGTATCGGCGTATCACTTGTGAAGGCAACAGGATCGGCGACAACGGATACAGCGCTGATTACAATTGGCGACTCAACGATTGCCTTGCCTTGTAACGAAAACGGTATTGATACCGATAATCAGAATCCTGAGGTTGTTGTCAATCTGATCAAGGGCAATCGCACACGAGTGGACAATTGCTCCGTGACGGGTATTGCCGACGGCTACGACGTTTACGGCGGCGGCGCGTCCAATACAGAGAACGGTTCCCATGATATGGGCTATGCAGGCGGCTTCGTCGGCTACAACAACGAGGGCAAGTTTACCTCGAATACAATGGTATACTGTGATGTTATTCGCGGTACGGCGCAGAAGGTCGGCACGTTCAGCGGCGGCACAAAGCTGGAGTCTGTCTACAGCTTCAACACCTTGGAATCTATCGAAAAGGTTGCCGGAGAAGAAAACCGCTACGCGGTTTACAGAGACACCGATTTGACCTCTGCGTTGACCGGTGGCAATCAGCAAATCGGAACAGCTGTAGCAGACAACGGTACAGCTTATCAGAAATTTGAAATTATTCACCTTTCCGCTCCGATTACGCCTGACACAAATGAGCCATACCATAAGATATTTGAAAAATGGAACGGCGCGAAGCTGGCGTCCAACGCTTCGGGCGATGACGCCACGCTTCTCAAGGTGTATGTCAGCAACGCCAAGGCGGTGTTGATGCTCGATACGCCTACCGAACTCAATGACGAAAGCCTGATTCCCAACCCCAGTGAGAGCAAAGACCCCTGCGGTAATATTGACCTCACCATTCAAAAGATTTGGAACGACAAAAACGACGCGGACAAATCACGTCCCGAACAGATTCAGGTGCGCATTTGGCAGCATTGGAAGAATGAGGATGGTACCGCCGTAACAGAAGGCGGTTCAGACAAGGTTGTTCTGTTTACAGACGCCGCCGTTATTCCGGATGTTGATACCACCGACGGTTGGTTTACTCTCAGCAAAACCGAGCACGGCCGTGCGGGTTCCGCTACATGGACGAGAGTAATCAAGGGCTTGCCGGTTTATACCAAAGACTCCGACAGCACATATTATTTCAGCTATACGGTAGAGGAATCTCCCATATTGGGCTACAGCAGTGAAGTGTCCTACGACGATACAGGCTCCACGGCTACCGCGACAATTGTGAACACGCCCAAGCCGTTTGAGATTGAGTTTAAGTATTACGACCGTTATGAGATTGACGGAAAGCCCTCCGGCATTGAGAAAGAGGAAACTGTATATACCGTTTCTGTAAAGACGATACCGGAAGAATTCATCACTTACGATGCTTCTCACTCCGTTCAATCCATCGCCTTTTCCGATTTGATTGGCGACAAGGCAGTCGAGTTTTCAGAGAACGCCTTGTCGGTCACAAACGTCATGTGTGACTATGACCTTTGGACGTCGCAGAGCGCGGCAGCTGAGGCAATGCGCAGCAAAACTTATTTTGAAAACGGAAATGCTGTCAGCTACGGAGAGAGTATAACCTATCACACCGACTATCTCGGCAAGCCGAATAATCACGCTGAATACGCCGGTCAGGAATCGTCGAAAAATGAAAAATGGGTTAACTATTATGATTCCGAGGGCAATGAGCTTGTGGAAAGCTTTACCTCTCCGGCTGATTACCGGAAGGTCAATAAAATTGTTGTTTGGTGCTACAACTATCCCAGACAGTACAACGTTGATATTTACGGCGCCAACAGCGCCGACGATTTGGTTGAGAAACCGGTCGGTAATAGCACGGTGTTTGTCGCGAACGCCAAGAGCACAGATAACGCGGTCAAGCACCTGAATGATAAGTTCTATTATAATCAGCGTTTCGGCGGTAAAACCGACAATTCCGATCAGGACGCGGGCGGATTTATTGAAAATTACGGTCTGGCAAGATATACTTATGTCATCGCGGTAGTCTATGCGGCCGAGTCGTTTGGAGATTATAGCTTTGCGTATTGGGCATACAACCAAGAGGGTACGCAAATCGCTTCCGTTGAAAGAGAGTTTTGGTACCGCGTAACGAACAACACCAAGCTCTACGCGGTATACGCGACAAGCGGTTCCTCCAAGCCCGGTATTTCAATTTCGGCAAACGCAAATGATACCTTTGTTGACGCAAGCGGTGTATCCAGAACGCGTTTGAATATTCTCGGAAGTGTTTACGGTGCTCCTGAATACGATAAAAATGTTCAAAAACTATCGTTTGTCAATATTTCGCTGAGCACGCAAATCAGAGATAACCCGAATATTTATACGCCCGAAAAAATCAACGCGCTTTTTGAACAGTATAAGAATCAGCTGATAGATATTATTCGAAAGAATGATGAGAAAAACGGCAGCAAGCAGTTCTCGTCAGCCGAAAACTATGATGGCGCAATTGACGAAAACGGCGTGAATACCGAAATTAAATTAACGCTGACGACCAAGGGCTATATTTATACGGTTGTTTCAAATGGCAATACTCCTGAAAACGGCGATTCAACCGCAAAGCTGACGAACAAAAACAGAGTGCAGTTTACGACTGTTTATAAAACCTCCGCGCTGAACATTAACAATACAGGCTCCAACGGAGATACCTGTCTGATGTATTGCGCTGCCTTGAAATATCAGGGCGAGTGGAGTGTCAGCAGCAACTGTTTGATTTATCACAACGGCGAAGTGGTTGACAACACAGCCAAAAACTGGGGTTAAGAGGTGTTTTGTTGAAAAAATCTTATATTTCACCGGAATTTGAATATGTAAAGCTGAAGCTCGAAACAGTCATATGTACTTCTTTCAATGCGGAAACACCGATTGACGATATTATTGAGTATGATGACGGCGATGACGCTTGACACTGTTTCGTAAAAATTAAATGCATCAGGCGGCAGCCTTACCATGTTGCCGCCTGATTTTGAACAAGAGAAAGAGCTATGAAATTACTTAAAAAGACAATGATTATTACGCTGATTCTTTCGTTATTGACTTCCGCCGTTTGTTTTTCGGCATCGGCGTTGGTGATTCACGAAGGAGATTTCGGTTTTGAAGTGAATACCACCAAGCACGAGGCGACACTTGTCAGCTACAGCGGCACGGGAGAATCTGTTGTCATTCCGGATTATTTCAGAAATTATCCCGTAACGGTTATCGATAAAAACGCTTTCTCCGGCAATGAAACCATTAAGGAAGTCACCTTTTCCGACACCAATACAACAGTGGAGGAATACGCGTTTAGGGGCTGTTCGGCACTTGAAACGGTCTATATTCCCGAAAACGTTGTCAGCTTCGGCGACAGAGCCTTTGCGGACTGCACTTCGCTGAAAACCGTAACTCTGTTGTCAGATATGGTCAGTATGCCGTCAAATATGTTCTCCGGCTGTTCTTCGCTGGAAAATCTGACTATCAATGAGAAGATTGCGGATTTCGGCTACGGCTGCTTCAACGGCTGTTCATCTTTGAGTGATTTGAGTTTTGTCAAAAACGGCGCCATGCTGGATTCCTACGCATTTAACGGCACCGGAGCGGAGTCGGTTGTTCTTTCCGATTCTATTTTGGCGATTCCAAACTATGCTTTTACCAATTGTCCGAATCTGAAAACGGTGACCATCCCCGAAAGTGTTGTGCTGATTCAGCCCTATGCGTTCGATTGGGAAAACGTGACGATTCGTTGTTATCAGGATTCCTACGCTCACTCTTTTGCCGTGGAGAACAATTTGTCTTATTGGTTGCTCGAAAGAAGTATATTGGGTGATGTTGATAAAGATGGTGATATCAGCATCAACGATGTCACCGCAATTCAGCAATATATCGCAGAATTAGAAAAACCGGATGAGGTATCTTTGTTGGCGGCAGATGCAAATCAGGATGGAGAGATAGATATTGCGGATGCAACAGCCCTGCAAATGTATCTTGCGGAGTATGATATATCTTATCCGATTGGTGAATACATATTTGTTAACGATTGAACGCGGTGTTGCAGCCAATGGACGGCAGTCAATAGCGCTGCGTTCAATCGTCAACATTAACAAAGGCAGAACGTTGTTGTAGACGTTCTGCCTTTGTTTGATGGCGATGCTATTTGTTGCGTTGTACGGATTTACTGATTCTGTTATAAACCGGTTTGAGCGTCAAGCCTTGCACTACCGTCGTAAAGAATACAATCGCGTAGGTACCGCCGAGGATAATGTAGTAAATATCCTCCGGTACCATTTCCTTTGCGCTCATGGCAAGGGCAACAGACAGACCGCCGCGCAAGCCTCCCCAAGTCAGCAGCTTGATAAAATTCAACCGGCTATATCCGTCGGGAATTTTGCCCATCACCAAGGAGGAGAGCGACAGACTGCCGACTCTTGCGATGAAGTTTGCGGTTATCGCTATGAGTGCCAGAATGACAACCTGCTCCATCTGCAAAACGCGGACAAAAGACAATCCAAGCATCACGTAAAGTAAGGAGTTGAACAGCG
>JAFUUV010000094.1 GCA_017471345.1 Ruminococcus sp. | reverse complement strand
CAACTTTCTATCAGAGAGAAAACGCTTGGCGCGTTTTCCAATTGCGCAAAAGCGCAATTGCCGTCTTATACAATCTTGACGCGCCTACGGCGCTATTAAAAAGTAGAAAGTCTACTTTTTAATGAAGATTGGTATAAAATAGTTCAAGGGACAGCCGCGTGGCTGTCCCTTGCTGAAAATGTTTACAGAATCGAATGAATCAGGCCGCCCTTTTGGATGATGTTCTGGATGAACTCGGGGAAGGGCTCTGCCTGGTAGGTTTTGCCGGTAGTTTCGTCGGTGATGACGCCGGTGTTGAAATCGACGGAAACGGTGTCGCCGTCCTTAATCTCACGCGCCGCCTCGTCACATTCGAGAATCGGGAGACCGATGTTGATGGAATTGCGGTAGAAAATCCGCGCGAAGGTGGAAGCGATGACGCAGGAAATGCCGCTTGCCTTGATGGCAATCGGCGCGTGCTCGCGCGAGGAGCCGCAGCCGAAGTTCTTCTCGGCAACCATGATGTCGCCCTGCTGCACCTTGCTGACAAACTGCGCGTCGATATCCTCCATGCAGTGCGCCGCCAACTCCTGATGAGAAGCGGTGTTGAGGTATCTCGCCGGAATGATGACGTCGGTATCGACGTTGTCGCCGAATTTATGTACTCTGCCTTTTGCGTTCATGTCAAATCCTCCTTACATTACCTTCTCGGGGTCAACGATGTAGCCTGCCACCGCGCTTGCCGCCGCGACAGCCGGACTGGCGAGATAGACCTCGCTGTCAACGTGTCCCATTCTGCCGACGAAGTTGCGGTTGGTGGTGGAAACAGCGCGCTCGCCTGCCGCCAAAATGCCCATATGACCGCCGAGGCAGGGACCGCAGGTGGGGGTGGAAACCACCGCGCCGGCTTCGACAAAGATGTCAAACAAGCCCTCGTGCATGGCTTGCAGCCAGATTTTCTGCGTGCCGGGAATCACGATGCAGCGCACGCCCTTGGCAAGCTTTTTGCCCTTGAAAACGGCAGCCGCCGCGCGGAGGTCGGAAATTCTGCCGTTGGTGCAGGAGCCGATGACGCACTGGTCGATTTTGACCTCGCCGTCGGCGATTTCATCGACCGTACGGGTGTTTTCGGGAAGATGCGGAAACGCGACGGTGGGACGGATGGCGCCGAGGTCGATGGTGTACTCCTCGTCATAGACCGCGTCCTCGTCGGCGGTATACTCGACGGGCGTGCCCTGATAGCGTCCCTCGCAGTAAGCGCGTGTGACGTCGTCCACAGGGAAAATGCCGTTTTTCGCGCCGGCTTCAATCGCCATATTCGCGATGCAGAGGCGGTCGTCCATGTTGAGATGGTCAACGCCCTCGCCGGTGAACTCCATGGATTTGTAGAGGGCGCCGTCCACGCCGATCATGCCGATGATGTGGAGAATCACGTCCTTGCCGCTGACATAGCCCTGCGGCTTGCCGACCAAATTGAACTTGATGGCGGAGGGCACCTTGAACCACGCCTTGCCGCTGATCATGCCTGCCGCCATATCGGTGGAGCCGACGCCGGTGGAAAACGCGCCGAGCGCGCCGTAGGTGCAGGTGTGGGAGTCCGCGCCGATGCACAGACAGCCGGGACCCACCAGACCGATTTCGGGCAGCAGCGCGTGCTCGATACCCATCATGCCGACGTCCATGAAGTTTTTGATGTCGTACTTATTGGCAAACTGACGCGTCTGCTTGACGAGCGTCGCCGCCTTGATGTCCTTGTTCGGCGTAAAGTGATCCATAATCATGGCGATTTTGGTGTTGTCAAACACCGCCGTCGCGCCGTTTTGCTCAAACACATTGATGGCGACCGGCGAGGTGACGTCGTTGCCGAGCACCATGTCCAGCTTGGCGTTGATCAGCTGACCCGCCTTTACCTCGTCGAGTCCCGCGTGTGCCGCAAGGATTTTTTGGTACATTGTCATACCCATTGTTCTATCTCTCCAATTTCATAATATTAATGTATCGATTGTCCGTTTAGCTCTCGCTGAGCGCCTTCCATGAATCCAGCGCCCGCGTGACGTCGGACTGACGCGCGTGTCCCATGACGGTGCCGTTGACCGTGGCGACATAGTAGGTGCCGCCGGCGGCGTAGTACGCCACCTCGTCGGTGGAGCCGTCGTCATAGGTGTAGGTCAGCGTCAGCTCCGGACTGCCGCTTACCGCCGCTTCGTCGGGATTGGCGAGCGCAATCATGGCGGCGTTGTCATAGAAGGTCGAGAAGTTCTCAATCTGCAGCTCCTTGTCGCCCTCAAACACAGTGGTGACGGTGGAGGTGGATTCGTTGCCCTCGTCGTCGGTGGTGTGGGATTCGCGGGTGTTGAGCGTGTAGTCGGTGCCGTTGACCTTCATGCCGGTGAGGGCGGTCATCTTGGGATAGAGCACATACTCGCTGACGAGCTTTTCAAAGCTTGTGCTCACCCACGGCACCTTTTCGGCGGAAATGGTGTAGACAATATTTCTGCCGTCGAGCATCAGATTGACCTCGCCGTCGCTGTCCGGCTTGGACGCGGACAGCCTGACGTTGCCGTCGGAATACTCCGCGTAAAGCGTGGCGTAGGGCTTATCGAGACCGGCGTCGGCAAGCTGCGCGGCGGAGGGATTGACCAGCTTCACGGTGTTGGCATACAGACCGCGGATGCCGCCGTCGATTTTGCTGGACTCGCCCTCGCTCGCGAACCGCGTCTGCGGCTCGGTGAGATAATAGGAAGAGGAAAACTTCGCGCCGGTATAGGGCTTGAGGGTGAAGCTGCTGCCGCCCGAGGTGACTTCAATCACCTGCGCCTGCGAGGTGGCGACGTCGGCGGCGGAGTCGTTGATAACCAGGCTGATGAGGTCATTGACACCGTAAAGGAAGGGGCTGACGATATCGGTTTCGACCAGATAAATATCCTTGCCGTCGCCGAACTTGACGTAGGTACCGCGTTCCTGCGGCGCGTCCGCGCCGACGGTGATGATTGCCTTGGTATCGTCGGTGTAGGTGATGGTGGCGACGGCGCGCGGCTTGTCAAAGCCAAACTCGCTGCCGCCGTTGTCCTCGCCTGCCACCATGGTAAAATCCAGCTTGGCGGCGGCGTTGGCAATTCCGTCCGGAGCGCCGGACTGCATATCATATTCCTCAAAGCCGACGAGGGTGTAAACCGTCGCCTCGCCCTCGGGGGTGACGGCGGTGATGTCAAGCGTGCCGTTGTCGTTTTCAAGATGCATGGCTTTCAGCTCCGCCGGTGTGTAGGACATCAGCGTGCCGTAGCTGTTGCTGGTGATTTTTCCGCCGGCGTCTCTGCCGACAACCGCCTGATGAACGCCCTTGGCGTCGGTGCTGTAGCTGACCTCCGCCCCTTCGTCGATGGTGGCGGCGTCGCTGTCGGAGGAGCCGCCCTTGGGCAGCAGCAACAGCACCACCATGGCGGCAATCAGTACCGCCGCGGCGATGATGACAATGATCAAGGTCTTTTTCTTATTCATTACATATGCCTCCTGCGAATCCAGACGATGATGCCCAAAATCAGTATGACGGCAGGAATCACGCCGATAAAGATGACGCTCATCGCCGTATTGGTGTTGAGGTCGGTGACGCCTAACTCCTGGTTGGCAAGCGTTTTGCCGGTGATGGTGATGCCGTCATCCTCCTTTTCGGAGAGCGTATTGAGGATGCTCATGAAGAAGCCGGCATTGTTGAGACTGTTCATATTCAGAAAATCGGAGGTGAACATCCGCTCCGAGCCAAAGACAATCAGTCGGGATTCCGCGTCCGCTCCGGACTTGACGCCCTCGGCGGCGACGGGAATCGCCTTGCCGGTGATGCCGTCCTCGGGCCGGAAGCTGTCGTCCGCGTCAAGCGGAAACACGCCGGCGCGGTCGGTCGCGGAGAGCAGCGCGTGAGCGTTGGTTTCGTCGGTAAGCTCCACGCCGCGCACCTGATAGACCATGACGGGAATATCTTTATTTTTGAGATTGTCCGTATACACATCGCCATAGTCGGTGATGAACGCAAACATATCCGAGCTGCTGACGAGGTGATCCTCGCTTGTCTCATAGACAAAGCCGTCGGTGAGCCGCAGCCCCCACTCCTCGACCAGCGCCTCGGTGTTGGGCGTTTCGGCGTTTTCGGGAGAGGGCAGATAAATCAGGTTTCTGCCGTACTTACCGTCGTTTTCGAGCCACTTGGAAAGCTTCTCGACCGCGGCGGTGTCCAAATCCACCTGCGGCGCGTAGAGAACGGCAAACTGCGCGTCATCGTCAAGGTCATCGGTCAGCAGCGAGACCTCGCGCACATCGTAGGCGTTGTTGGAAATCAGCGATTTCAGCGAGGTGTAGTCGCTCTCCTGGTTGCCGGTGATGAAATCAACCACGGGCATATTTTCACTGGTGACCTTGAGGGCGTTGGTGACGGCTGCCTGCTCGATGGTGGTGCTCTCCACCTGATAATAGCCTGCCGCCAGGTACTCCTGGTTGTAGGTGAAGCAGTCGTCAAGCAAAATGCCCTGATACTTGTCGCCGCAGGTCATGACCGCCATCATGCGGTTGTCCGTCCAGTCGATATTTTTATAGGAATTGGTAAACGAGGGGTTGGAGGCGATATCGACAAAATCCACCTTGAATTTGCCGTCGGACGCCGCCTCCATCTTCTCGAGCAGGTTGCGCGCCTGCACATAATACTCGCCGTTGCCCTCAAAGGCGTCCTCGGTGCTGAGAATGTGCATGGTGACGTCCTTGCTGAGGTGGGACATAAATTCGGTGGTATCCTCCGAAAGCGCGTAGGCGCTGTTGGCGGTGAGATCGACCTTGAGATTAGGGAAGCGGTCAACGAGCAGTCCGACAACGATGTTGAGAACCACCACCACCGCGACCGCCGCGGCGACAATCGCGATGGCAAGTCCGCCGTGACGCGCCTTGCGTGATTTGAAAAACGCCTTCAGTCCGGAGGGTTGTTGATTTTTATCCATAGCGGCCTCCTTAACTCCAGCGGCGCTTTTCGAGCGCGCGCACGGTGAAGAACAGGAACAGCGCGGTGACGCTCAAAAAGAAAACCACGTCGGTGATGCTGAGAATTCCGTAGGTGAAATTCTGATAGTAATTCATGAAGCTGATTTTTTCGAGCGCGGTGGAAAGCCAATCCACGCTGACAAGGCTGACAAAGTACGCCATCATGCTGATCAGCAATCCCGCGCCCATGCCGAGCACGGCGGCGACCACCTGGCTCTCGGTGAGGACGGAGATGAAGATATTAATCGCAATCATCGCGCCGCCGAGCAGCAGCGTGCCGAGCAGGGTGCAGAGAATCACCGACCACTGCGGCTGCGCGAAGAAGGAAATCACAATCGCGTAGATGACGAAAATCAAATTACACAGCGCGAACAAGACAAAGGCGCCGAGGAACTTGCCGAGGACAATCTCGGTCAGCGAGCAGGGAGAGGTCAGCAGCGCCTGGTCGGACTTCTGCTTCTTTTCCTCCGCGAAGGATTTCATCGTAATCACGGGAATGATGAACATGATGATGTAAAACATACTGGAGAACACATACGTCAGCGACGTGGTGTTCTGTGAAAAGACATAGAAATTAAAGAAGATGCCGGAAAAGAAAAAGAACACCGCCATCACGACATACGCCGTCGCGGAGCTGAAAAACGCGCCCATTTCGCGCTTGAAAATCGCGGTCATCCTATTCGCCTCCCTTTCCGGTGGTGAGTCTGAGGAAGAGCTCCTCGAGGCTCTCGTTGCCCGACTTCATCTCGAGAATCGGACTTGAAATCCGCGCCATGGCGTTAAACACCTCGCGGCGGATATCGGTGTCGTTGCTGTACTCCACGGCGTATACCGCCGCTTTTTCGGACAGCTCGCGCACCTTCATGTACTTTCTGACGCCGGGGATTTTCTTGATTTCGCCGAGAATTTCGGACGGGTTGCCCTCGATGGTCAGCGACAGCTTCTGCACGTCCTGCATCTTGCGCGACAGCTCGTCGGTTTTGGAATCCGCCACCAGTCTGCCGCCGGAAATCACAATCACGCGGTCGCAGGTCGCCGAAATCTCCGAGAGCACGTGCGACGAAAAGATGACCGTATGCTTTTTGCCGAGGCTGCGGATCAGCTTGCGGATTTCGATAATCTGCTTGGGATCGAGACCGACGGTCGGCTCGTCTAAAATCAGCACCGGCGGATTGCCGAGCAGTGCCTGCGCAAAGCCGACGCGCTGGCGATAGCCCTTAGACAGATGCTTAATCAGTCTGCCTGCCTGCCCGTCAATACGCACCAGCCGCATCACCTCGTCGATGTGCTCCTTTTTGGGGAGCTTCACCTTTTTCAGCTCAAACATGAACTCAAGGTATTTGCGGACGGTCATGTCGGGATAGAGCGGCGGAATTTCGGGCAGATAGCCGATTTTCTGCTTGGTTTCGCGCGGATTTTCGAGAATTTCAGAGCCGTCAATCGTTACTGTGCCGGAGGTTGACGATATGTAGCCCGTGATGATATTCATGGTGGTGGACTTACCTGCGCCGTTGGGACCGAGAAATCCCAGCACCTCACCCGTCTCCACCGAGAAGCTGATGTCGTCGAGCGCGGTGATGTCGCCGTAGCGCTTGGTCAGGTTTTTCACCTCAATCATGTGCTTCACTCCTTATTTATTTCTTAAAACATCAAAACACCGATTTTAATCTTACCACAAAATTTCACATTTGTGTAGGGCTTTCCCGAAAATTTCAATTGAAATTCACATTTTTCCGATTTCCTTCCCCTGTCGGCGGAGTAAATCATTTGTTTTGGGGCAGAATAGCAAGAGAACCGAAAGGAGTTTTTTTAATGCAATTTATTTACGCGTTTCTGGTTGGCGGCGGTATCTGCGCCGTCGGACAGCTCTTGATTGACAAAACCGGACTGACGCCGGCACGGATTCTGACCGCCTTTGTGGTGGCAGGCGTGGTACTCGGGGCATTCGGACTCTATCAGCCCCTGTTGGCGTTTGCCGGAGAAGGCGCGGCGGTGCCGATTTCCGGCTTTGGATACCTGATGGCGGAGGGTATGAAAACCGCGCTGCGCGAGGACGGCGCCATCGGGATTCTGACAGGCGCGCTCAAAAGCGCCGCCGGCGGTATCGGCGCGGCAATGGTGCTGAGTCTGATTGGCGGATTGACGGGGAAATCACGCGGCAAAGCCTGAAAATTGTGCAAGACGACACTGGAAAGCGACCGGATAAACATGGTATAATGTAATACAAAGGATACGCTTTGTTGTATGTATCAGTTTGAAGGGAGCTATTAACATGAAAAAAACGACCAAACAAATCCTTGCCGTGCTGCTGTCGCTGTCGATGACGGTATCATTGGTCACCGCGATTGCGGTCAGCAACTCTGCGGCGGCAGTCACAGATGACATTGAAGGCACCAACCACTGCGTCGAGGAACCGTCGTCCTCCGAGGAACCTGACACCGTGGAGCCGACCACCTACGAGGATGAGGAACTCGAAATTCTCGAGCTGTATTGCCTGCTGAAGGTCACCCAGCCTGACGGTACCGAGCGCAGCGTTTCGTTAAACCAGAAAAAACCGGGCTTCTCGCCGCTTTTCACCGCGAACGTCACCGACCTCGCGGTATCGGACAAGCCCTACACCGCTCATTTAGACGTATATTCCGCGATTTACCCCGCCGAGAAAGTGAACGAGGATGAGGTGACGTTTTACGTCCGCAGCAGCGGAACCGTTCATTTCAGCGCCGACGCCCCGAGCGGTGGGCTGTATGTCAGCGGCAGCGGCGTGACGCTGGAGCCTGAGGTCACCTATCCCGTCAGCCTGCCGTCAGAAACCGTCTGGACAAGCACACCCGATACACCGGCTACCTCCGCCGCGGCACCGTCCGACGCCTTCCTGATTGGCGACGTCAACGGTGACGGCAGAGTGAATGTTGTGGACGCGTCCCTGATTCAGCGTGCCGCCATCGACCTTGAGGATTTTACTGATTTACAGAACACACTCGCGGATGTCAACGCGGACGGTAAGGTCTCCATTTTAGACGTCACCTGTGTGCAGAAGTACGCCGCCGAGTTCATCACCGAAATCGGCAAAGCCGGCAAGCTTTACATTCCCTGATTTGTTAAAAAAGCAGAGGGTTCGGACAAACCGAACCCTCTAAATCTTTGATTTGGGTAACAACACCCATTCAGCGCTAACCAAACCGCGTCCAACCACAGAAGCGTTCCTCGGTTCGGTCGAGACCGAACCCTACAGAACGTTTTGCGTATTTTATGCAGAGTTGGAATCCCCCTGATATGGTGAAAGTGAAACCTAACCGTAGGGGACGGCATCCTTGACGTCCCACTGCACAAAACGTCAGGCTTTCAGGGACGTCTGGGAAGCCGTCCCCTACATCATGGTTGATGATGGATGATTTCAGTTTTACGGATTCAGGCATCGGCCTGAAAATTCACAGGAAACAAGCAGAGGGTTCGGACAAACCGAACCCTCTATTTTATTTCTTATGGACGCGTTCCCGAACGAACGGGAGGAAATCCGCTTCATTTCCCTTGACGAAGCCGCCCTTTTCAAAGACAAAGGAGAGCCTTGCTTCCGTCATGAGATAATAATAATGCTTGGTTTCAAAGACCTTGACGATTTTGGTGAGCGGCAGCTCTGTCGGAGCGTCTCTGTCAGCAGACGCGGACGCGACAGACGCTTCATACATCACCGACTTACATTCAAAGCTGCGCGCGGACTTCAATTCCTCATAACGCTTCTCCGCGGATTTGACGAGCGTGACATAGCGCAGGAAGAACACTGCGAACACGATACAACCGAATATGATGGCAAAAATATTCATCATACTAAAACCGCCGATACAGCCTAAAATGACGCTGAGAACCATACACGCCGCCAAGAGCGAAAGCAGCACGATATAAAACGGACGGCGGAAGAGCATTTGCGCGTACAGCTCCTTTTCAACCTGCGGCGTATGCGTATACTGATTTTCAAAAACGGAATCCATGTCATCATCTCCAAATAGCACAAAGCACCATCCCAAGATGGTGCTTTGTATGTAAAAGGGCAAGTGCCCTGAAAACTGAATAAAGAGAAAGCAGGGAGAGAAGTAAGATACTGACAATAGACCAAGATTCGAATCGAAAATGTGGTCAAGCCCTCGACCTATTAGTACTGCCAAGCTAAATGCCTCACGACACTTACACACGCAGCCTATCAACCTCGTAGTCTTCAAGGGGTCTTACTTGCTTACGCAATGGGATATCTAATCTTGGAGTCGGCTTCACGCTTAGATGCTTTCAGCGTTTATCCGTTCCGTACATAGCTGCCCAGCT
>JAFUUV010000093.1 GCA_017471345.1 Ruminococcus sp. | reverse complement strand
GGCTGCGTGATATTCAAAGAGCTGTTCCTTTGGGGTAAGGGGAGGTGTGCGGTTTTTTCAACATTTTTCCACATAACTGCTGCAAAAAAGAGGGCGCTGTGAAGTCGGAAGCTTTTAGCTTCGTTTCTTCACAGCGCCTGTCTTATTTGAAGTATTTTACGCCGCTCTCGAAGATTTTCTGATCCTTTTCAAACGGTACGTTTTTGTAGAGATTGTCGCCCTTGCGCTCGCTGTGTCCCATCTTGCCGAGGATTCTGCCGTCCTGTGAGGTGATGCCCTCAATCGCGCAGACAGAGCCGTTGATGTTGTAACGGATGTCGTCGGAGGGTTTGCCGTTGAGGTCAACATACTGGGTGGCAATCATGCCGTTTTCGGCGAGGCGCTTCACCGTGGCGGCATCCGCCATAAACCGTCCTTCGCCATGCGAAACCGGTACCGCGAAAACATCGCCTGCATTGACGCTGCTGAACCACGGTGATTTGACCGAGGTCACACGCGTGTATGCCATGTGGGAAATATGTCTGCCGACGGTGTTGAAGGTCAGCGTCGGATCGGTCGGCTTGAGGTCGCGGATTTCGCCATAGGGCACCAAGCCCAGCTTAATCAGTGCCTGGAAGCCGTTGCAGATGCCAAGCATCAGACCGTCGCGGTGGTTGAGCAGCTCGGTCACCGCGTCCGCTACACGAGGATTACGGAAGGTGGTGGCGATAAATTTGCCGGAGCCGTCCGGTTCGTCGCCGCCGGAGAAGCCGCCGGGCAGCATAATCATCTGCGCCTGACGGATAATCTGTTCCATGCGCTCGATGGTTTCCTCAATACCGCTCTGGGTGAGGTTTTTGACAATCAGCAGCTCGACCTCCGCGCCTGCCTTTTCAAAGGCTCTTGCGGTGTCAACCTCGCAGTTCGTGCCCGGGAATACGGGGATAAAGACCTTTGGCTTTGCCGCCCTGATAACAGGAGAGGATGTGTTTCTCTCGGTATAAAGCGGCACCTCCTGCTCAAACGCCGGACAATCCGCCTGCATGGGGAAGACCTTTTCGAGCGGCGCTGTCCATTTCTCTGTCAGGCTGTCCATGCTGACGGAGGCGTTGCCCATGGTCAATAACCCGTCGTTGGTGACGGTGCCGAGGTCGTAAGCCAGTATGTCGCCGTCAAGCGCCGCGCCGTCTGACAGCTCCAGCACCAGCGAGCCGGACAGCGGCGCGAACAGCTCGGTGTTGGTCAGCTCCTTGGCGAAGCGGAAGCCGAAGCCGTTTCCGAATGCCGCTTTGCAGACGCTTGCCGCCGCGCCGCCTTCCTTGACCACAGAAGCGGAAAGCACCTTGCCGCTTTCCATCAGCGCGTAGACCGCCTTGTACATGGCGACCAGCTTGTCCCAGTCGGGCATCAGGGTTTCTTTGTTTTCGGGAACAGGCACGTACAGTACCTTGCTGCCTGCCTGCTTGAATTCAGCGGAAATCGTTTTGCTTGCCTTGGTCATCGCCACAGCAAAGCTGACGAGGGTGGGCGGTACGTCGATATCCTCAAAGGAGCCGGACATACTGTCCTTGCCGCCGATGGAGGGCAGTCCCAATCTGAGCTGTGCCTGCATGGCGCCGAGCAGTGCCGCCGCCGGCTTGCCCCAACGGGAGGGGTCGTCCTTCAGACGCTCAAAATATTCCTGGAAGGTCAGACGCGCCGTCAGAGGATTCGCGCCGATGGCAAGCAGCTTGGAGGTGGATTCCACCACCGCGTATGCCGAGCCGTGGAACGGGCTCCAGCGTGACACGCCGGGGATAAAGCCATAACTCATCGCGGTCGCGTCGTCGGTTTCGCCCTGCTCGAGCGGAATCTTCGCCGCCATTGCCTCCTGCGGCGTCAGCTGGTTCTTGCCGCCGAAGGGCATGATGACAGTCGCCGCGCCGATAGAAGCGTCAAAGCGTTCGCTCAGACCGATTTGCGAGCAAACCTCGAGTCTGGCAAGGTTTTCGCCGACGGCTTCCTCAAAGGGCAAATCGCGCAGCGCCGCGGGGCACTGCTCACGGTAGCAGTCCTCCGCCTTGGGAGCGCTGATGTATGCCTTCGCCACCTGCGTTACACCGTTGGTGTTCAGGAAAGCGCGGCTGAGGTCAACAATTTTGTCGCCGCGCCAGAACATGGTCAAACGCGGATTTTCGGTGACGACAGCCACCTCGGTTGCCTCTAAGTTTTCTGTATCGGCAAGGCGGATGAACTCCGCCACGTCCTTTTTATCGAGAACAACAGCCATTCTTTCCTGCGACTCGGAGATAGCCAACTCCGTGCCGTCGAGGCCGTCGTATTTCTTTGTTACCTTGTCCAACTCCACGGTCAGACCGTCCGCCAATTCGCCGATGGCAACGCAGACGCCGCCGGCGCCGAAGTCGTTGCAGCGCTTAATCAGCTGTGCTGCCGCGGGGTTGCGGAACAGGCGTTGAATTTTGCGCTCGGTAGGCGGATTACCCTTCTGCACCTCCGCTCCGCAGGTTTCAATGGAGCTTTCGGTGTGCGCCTTGGAGGAGCCTGTCGCGCCGCCGCAGCCGTCTCGTCCGGTTCTGCCGCCGAGCAGAACAATCACATCGTCGGGAGCCGGTACCGCGCGTACCACGTTTTCCTTGGGAGACGCGCCGATGACCGCGCCGATTTCCATGCGCTTGGCAACATAGCCCTTGTCGTACAGCTCTACCACCTGACCGGTCGCCAGACCAATCTGGTTACCGTAGGAGGAATAGCCGTTCGCCGCGCCGGTTGTGATTTTGCGCGAGGGCAGCTTGCCGTGCATGGTCTCCTTGAAGGGCACGGTGGGATCGCCGGAGCCGGTGACGCGCATCGCCTGGTAGACATAGGCGCGTCCCGAAAGCGGATCGCGAATCGCGCCGCCCAAGCAGGTTGCCGCACCGCCAAAGGGTTCGATTTCGGTGGGATGGTTGTGTGTTTCGTTTTTGAACTGCACCAGCCACTTCTCGGTTTTGCCGTCGATGGTGACAGGCACCTCAATGGAGCAGGCGTTGATTTCGTCGCTCTCATCAAGGTCGGGAATTAGTCCTTTCTTTTTCAGGGACTTCATGCCCATCAGCGCCATATCCATCAAAGACACAATGCGGTTCGTATCCTTGCCGTACACCTCATCGCGTGTCGCGTAGTATTCGCGGAGGGCGTCCTCAATCACACTGCCCAGTGCCGCCTGCTCAATTTCAATTTCGCTGAGACGCGTCAGAAAGGTGGTGTGACGGCAGTGGTCAGACCAGTAGGTATCAATGACGCGCAGCTCGGTCACACTGGGATCACGATGCTCGGTGTCGCGGAAATAATCGCGGCAGAACTTCAGGTCGTCAAGCGTCATCGCGAAGCCCATCGTGCCGTAGTACTGCGCCATCTCGTCGTCGTTCCAGCCGATGAAGCCGTCCACGCGCTTCACGTCGTCGGGCACAGGGGTCTCCATATCCAGCGTTTCGGGCTTGTCCAGAGAAGCCAGACGGCTCTCGACGGGGTTAATCAGGTAATCCTCTACCTTTTTTTGCTCCTCGTCGGTCAATTCGCCCTGAAGCGCAATGACACGCGCGGTCAGCACCTTGCATCTTTCGCCCTGTGTCAGCAGCTGGATACACTGCTCGGCGGAGTCGCCGCGCTGGTCGTACTGACCGGGCAGGTATTCCATCGCAAACACACGCCAGCCATCTTCGACGGGCAGCTTTTCCTCGTAAATGACATCGGCGTTCGGCTCCGAAAGCACGATGCCCTTTGCCTTGTCGTATTCCTCGCGCGTCAGTCCCTCAATATCGTAGCGCACAATATAGCGCAGGTCGGTGACAGACCTCATGCCGAGATTGTGGCGGATGTCCCATAGCGTCTGCTTGGCGACAACATTGAAGCCCTCGCGTTTTTCAACAAAAATTCTGATTACGTCTGACATCACATCAGCCTCCTGTGTTAATCAAGGTATCAATTTATTGTAGCATATCCGGACATCATTTTATTTCGATTTCGGAAAAATACAATCCATTTTTAAAGTATCAAACCCCTCCGAAACGGGAGGGGTTGAAAATCATCTGTTGCCGGAACACGGCTTGGCGAGCGGACAGTCGGGATCCGCAATGTCAAAGCTGCCTGTTTTGGCGTACGCAAGGCATTTTGCTCCGCCGCGGCACAGCTCCCGGTAACGGCAGCCGACGCATCCGTCAGGGATGCCTGTGCCGCGCAGCTTTTGCATCAGCGGACTGTTTTGATGCAGCGTCAGCAGGTCGGTTTTTCGGACATTGCCGATGACAAACGGCAGACGGCGGCACGGCATGACATCGCCGTTTGCCAGCACAATCAGCAGATTGTCGCCTGCCGCGCAATGGTACACCTGTTTATCTTTGCAGGGAATAAATTGCAGCGCTCTGCCGCAGAACACCTTGCCGCGGCGGTTAAGCCGTGCCGCTGTTTTGCTGAGTTGTCCGAATTCCTTTGCCGACAGTGTCAAACGTCCGCTGTCCTTCTCCGCCGGAATGATGACGCGGTCAAACCAGAGCTTGTCCGCGCCGAGCAGGTCACAATAACGCGCCAGCCTGCGCAGGTCGCGGTAATTCTGCCGCTGCGCGGTAAAGGAAACGCTGGTGAAAATACCCTGTGACCGCAGCGCGATGATGCCTTGCACTGCGCTTTCGAAGCTGCCCTTGCCGCGAATCGCGTCGTGTGTTTTTTGGCAGCCGTCCAAACTGACCTGCACGTAGTCTACGCCGCACGCCTTCAGCTTCCGCGCTTCCCACGCGCGCAGCAGGGTGCCGTTGGTCAGCACGCCGGTGGCGATGCCGCGTTCACGCGCCGCGTACAGCAGCCGGTATAAATCGGGATGTGTCAACGGTTCGCCGCCGGTGATGTTCAGTCTGCCCTTGCAGCCATAGGCGTGCAGCAGCGCGCAGTATTGGTCAAGCACACGCTCCGCATCCTCGCGGTTGTCAAAGGCGCTGTAATCCTCCTGATAGCAGTGCTTGCAGCGCAGGTTGCAGCGGTGCGTAATGTGCCACTGCAGGGTAAAATCCCTGTAGGAAAAAGCTTCCATATCTTAAAAGGAGGAGCTGCCGCCGCTGCCGCAGCTCGAACAGCTGGAGCCGCTCGAACAGCTCGAGCAGCTGGAACAACTTGAGCAGCTCGAACCGCTGCCGCTCGAGACATGGGTGACAGGCGGCCGGTAGACGGTGGAGGCGCCGGTAAAGTGTACCTGCACCGGTCCGGTGATGCTGCCGTTGACCTGATAGCGCTTGCTGTTGGATTCCGCCTCAAGCTGCCGCAAGGGATTCTGCCGCTTTGAAAAGGCAACGGCAAGCGCGATAATCAAGCCGAGCATCAGCGCAATCACGATATAGCCGCTGATTTTCAGCGGTTCGCTGATGTGATTTTTTTCGCAGACGGTCAGCATTTGCGAAAACGCTTCCTTTGCGCAGCGGTAGTAGTCCTTGGAGGTTGCGTAGCGGCTGACGTTGTTGGTGATGGAACGGCTGATGGAGTCGGTAATCTCTTTGTTGATATCTCCCTGACACTGGATGGTCAGCTTGCGGATGTTCATATTGATGGCAAAGATGCCGGCGCTTTCCATTTGGAACAGCTCGCGGCGTTTCAGCCTTGCCTGTTCAATTTCGTTGGAGGCGGCTTCCCCGGTTGTCCAGAAGGCGATGCTGCCGTACGCGGTCAGCGGTTCCATATCCTGCGCAAGCTGTTTTTCCTCCTCGTCGCTCAGCAGGTCAAGCTCGTCGAGAATCAACACCTGATAGCCGGTGTCGGGGTTGACAAAAAGCGGAGCTTCCGCCGCGCCGATACACAGCGTCGCACCGCAGACGAGCAGAAGCGTCAGCAGCAGACAAGCGGCGGCTTTCAAAAGCTTAGTTTTCATCGTATGCCGCTCCCTTCTTATTGAACTGCGGAATTTTGCGCTGCGCAACCTTGGTCTGGAAAAAGATATGCATCAGCGCCAAGGCAAACCGCTCTGCGGCGGCAACAGCCGACAGCGCGTAATATCCCGCGACACCCCAGGTGCCGTTGATAATGATAGGAATAAAGCATAGCATCGTGGCAAACATCACGCCGCGCAGGATACCGTTGGGAACATTGAATTTCTTTGCCTCCACTAACAGACCGTTTGTGAGCATGGAGTCGGAGGAAAGGTTAATTTTCTTGATTTGCGCTGTCAGCTTCGTCTGGCGGAAGAAGGTGACGCAGATGCCGATGGTCGCGGCGACGGTTCCCATCAGTCCCATCGTCGCACGGTTCTGTTGGGCGGTACCGTCCGTGGTCAGCAGGATAATGCTGATGGTTGCGATGACAGACCATACGATAAAGACGAGCGGAAACTTCGGCGTCACTTCCTTTTGCCGCAGCGCGTTGCCGACGGTGCTGAGGTAGCTGTGTTGCAGCAGGTACATCCCGACAAAGCCGAGCATGGAGCAGACGCCCAGCGTGGTCGCTGCCGGCAGGGTGGGCAGGATATGCATGGCGATAAAGAGCAAAGCGAAAATCGCTGCCGCTCCGATTGCCGCCGCAATCAGAATCCGCAGCGGACTCAGCGGCAAATCCGCCGCGACCTTGCCGGTCTGTCCGTTGACGGCGGCGTAGGTGATTTTATTGCCGCGGCGATAGCTCATAAACCACACGGGCAGCAGCTTGCGCTCGGCAGGCAGTACGCGCATGGGAAGATAGTTGTCCTGACTTGCGGCGTCTACCCAGATGGATTCGGGGCTTGCCGTCTCGACCTCCTTGGCGCTGCCGATTTTTTTGACCACCTCCGGTGCCATTTCGTTCCAGATGACGGGACCGTACTCGCTGCTTTTGACGTCGCCGGTTTCGGCGTAAAAGCCGCTGAGAAAGGCAGGGTGGAAGGGCTTTCTGCCCTTGTCGGTGTAGGGCTCGAGGTGTTCGCTGATGTGATCGTCAAAGGCAATGGAAGCGTCGTGCGTCATGCCGCCGGTCACGGTGTATCGCGCGTTGGCAACCACGTCAAAGTGGTTGGTCCGGTAGTTGTAGCTGCCGACGTCCTTTTCGTTGCCGCTCGCCTTCAGCCGCACGGTGCCGTCAAGCACGCCCTGAAAGCTGTAGTAGGGCATATAGATGCCGCGGAAGCCCTCAATTAAAGTGGGGTCGCGGAATTTTTTGGAGACAAAAAGGTGCTTCTTCACCTCGTCGCAGTACAGCTTTTTGCACTGTTCCTTGTTGATTTGGAAGGGCACGATGGTGTCGGGCGTCCAGTCGCGGCGCATTTTTTCATAAATCATCGACGCGCCGCCGCAGTACGGACAAAATCCCACCGCGTCGTTTTTGTCGGTGGTGTTCAGTGAACCGCCGCAGGAAGGGCAGACATAGACAAAGCTGTCGTAGGTTTGCTCGGTTTTGGCATCGTCAGCTGTATTGTCCCGCAGCTTCTCCGGAGAAAAGCGGTTCATACAGTGGTCGCACGTCATCATCTGTGTATCAATGTCGAACCGCAGGCCGGCGCCGCAGGTCGGGCAGTAAATCATGTACTCACTCCTTGTAAAAGCTTTTCGGCATTTTGATGCAGAATCAATTCCTTTTCCGCGTCACGCAGCGGCAGGCTCTGAAACAAACGGAGGTAATCTCCCTGATGCTTCCACGGCGAATCGGTGGCAAACAGAATCTTATCCGCGCCGTGGCGGCGGATAATCTCAACGCATTTTTCGGGATAAAGGTCGAGCACGGCGGCGGTGTCCATATACACCGGCTTGCCGCAGAGGGCTTGCAGCACCTCATCGGGCATTTCGTAGCTGCCCATATGCGCGAGAATCAGCTTGTTGTCAATGACGCCGGACAATTCCTCCAGCACGCGCAAAATCATCTTTGGCGTACAGTGCACATGGTCTCGGAAGCCGACGTCGATGCCGGCGTGGGTAATGATGATTAAACCGCGTTTCGCCGCTTCGCGCATAATGCGGAGATAGCGCTTGTCATCAAAGTGAACCCCTTGGTAGTCGGGATGCAGCTTGATGCCGAACAGACCGCTTGCCTTGATGCCGTCAAGTGTTGCTTCGACGTCTTCGCAATCGGGATGAATCGCGCCGGCGTAGAAAATACCGTCCTTGCCGTTGAGCTCCGCTGACAGCGCGTTGATACTGCGTTCCTGCTTCGGCGTGGTGGCAACAGGCAGCACGACGCTTTTGTCCACGCCGTGT
>JAFUUV010000092.1 GCA_017471345.1 Ruminococcus sp. | reverse complement strand
GCAGCGGCAAAATTACCGACGCGGACGGCGACAACTTCCCCTGCAAAATCAAGAATCCGCTGGCGCTGACGGTAGAAGAATACATCGCGCTGTACGGCGGCAAGGTGGTCTATGAAAGCGCGTCGAAGCCCGACGCCACCCACCGCTGGACGATGGATGACCGCCTGACAGATGATGTAATGAATCTGTGGAGAATCTGTCGTGCCGACCCGCGTCTGTGGAACACACAAATCGGCTTGATGAAAGCGCTGTGGAATCAGTTTGGCGAGGCGGACACGCTCGGCTTCTCCGTCGGCACCACACAGTTTGAACAGACGCTCAGGGACGGCAGAATGTCCGTGAGCTTCTTCCGCAGCCTGCTCAGAAGGCTGCAGGCTTGCGGTTTGCTGACATACACGACCGACAAGGAGCAAACCACACTGCGCTTCCGCGACGAAGCCGCGCTGCGGCTGCTGACGACAGAAGGACAGGTGCTGGAAATGCTGGTCTACTGCCGCGCGACGGCGTTGGAAAAACGCGGCAAAAAAATATACAGCGACGCGCTGACCGGCGTGACCATCGACTGGGACGGCGTGACGCATGAGTACTGCGGCATGGACACCGAAAATGAAATTGACGTCCTGCTGATGCACGGCATGATTCCGGTGTTTATCTCGTGCAAAAACGGCGGCTTCGACGTCAACGAGCTGTACAAGCTCAACACCGTAGCGGAGCGCTTCGGCGGTATATACGCCAAAAAAATCCTCGTGGCAAGCGCGTTCAACAGCCTGTCCGGTCACGAGATGATCGCGCGGCGTGCCGAGGAAATGAACATCCTGATTGTGGATGATATCGCCGACTTTGACGTCTGCGACAACAAACAGCTGAAAGCGCTGGACGAAGAGATTGCCCGTTTCCGCAACGCCACCGTTCAAAAAAAAGCAGCTGACACCGAATCATACGATTGCCAATAAAACAAGGGGCTTGGCTCCGCTCATGCATTGAGCGTGGAGCCAAACCCCTCATTTTTTAATACGGTCTGACGTAGGTCAGGCAGATATTTTTATTTTCGGAGCCGTCGTGATGACCGATGACGGTGACCTTGACGCTCGAGGTCTTGACCTCCTTGCCGAAATCAATGTTCTGCTGGTTGGGCGTGTCCTCGACCGACTTCTCTATCGAGGTGCCGTCGGCAAACTCAAAGCGCAGCGCGGTCGCGCGGCTGTTCCGTTCGAAGGATGCGCTGTCCTTGGCATTGCCGTTAATGAGGGTAATACCCTTGACCCACTGGTCGCTGTTGGCGCCCAAGCGCACCCATTCGCCGTTGTCGCCGCCTGCGGCGCTCCAGCAGTCGGAGTTGTTGACAGCGATATTCTGCACATCGTAGCTGACGCTCTCATCGGTGCGTGTGGAGGACGCGGAGTAGGAATCAAACTCCGGCGCGGCGTGCTGCTCCTGCGTGGTCGGCTGCTCGGCAGCGCCGTCGGAAACATAAATCATGACGGTATCGCCCTTGCGCAGCGACTGACCGGCGTCCACGCTTTGGCGGATGACATAGTCCTTCGAAACCTCGTTGCTGTTTTCACGGGTGACCTCGACCTTCAAGCCGATGCCTTGCAGCTGTCCCTGCGCGTCGGCAAACTTCATGCCGCGGGTATCGGGCATTTTAATGCTGTCGTCCTTTGCGGAGGACTGGGCGGCAGTTGTGGCGGCGGCGGTGGTGGCGGCAGCGGTAGTAGCGGAAGGATTGGCGTTGCCCTTCTTACCGTTGAGCAGGAAGAAGAAAATCATGCCGACAAGCGCCAGCACCACCACGGAAGCGATGATGGCAATCGCGATGACGGGACCTTTTTTCTTCTTTTGCGGCGGCTGCTGCTTGCCGGCATTGCTGCTGATATCAACGCTGTTTTTCTCGGCGGCGGTTTCGGAACCGTCAAAATTATCGCCGTAACCGGCGTCACGGCGCGGCGCAGGCGTCGGACGTGTCGTCTGCTGCTTTTGCATGGCAGTGATGACATAGACGGTATGATTTTCCGAGAACATATCGCGGATGTCGGCGCCGGATGCCTGCAATTGACGCGCTTCCTCCACAAAACGGTCGGAGCCTTCGCGGAAATAAGCGCGTTCCTCCTCATTTGCCGTAATCATCAGGCTGTTGCTGACGGTGTTGTCACGGCTGACGTGTCCCATGGGATAATACTCCTTGACCGAAACGCGGATGTCAAGGTTGAGGTCTCTGCCGATGTAGGTGATGGAGTAGCCGTCCTCGCCGAGCGCGTTGCCAATCATATAGCGGCTGTCGAGCACGGTGCCGGGCGGAAGATGGTGCGTCGAGCGGTCGGGCACGGATTCTCTGCCGCAGCGCTGACAGAAGGTGTTGTTGTCAGGCAGCTTATTCATACAATTGTAACAATACATATTCGTTTCCTCCTAAATTATCGGTAGCCTCGTTCCGTCATGACCGCCAAAATGGTGTTGACGTTGGCTTCTTCATACGTATTCAGCGAGCTTTCATCAAAATCAGCCGGTGAAATCGTGCCCTTGTACCAGCTCTGGGAATCAAAGTACGACTGCAGCTCGGAAGAATTGAAGCGCCGTCCCCTGCGCGCGTAGATCTCATTGAGCGCAAGCGTCATCTGCTTTTCGCTCAGCGGCGTCACCTCGTTAAAGCTGACGTAGCGCTTATCGGAGCCCTCTAAAATATAGCTGCCCTTTGAGGAGCCGCTGCTCTGTTTTTTGGTGGTCGTCGGCGCGGTAGTAGCCGGCGGCGTGGTGTCGGGCTGATCCACTCCCTTGGAGATGACCACCAGCACCTTTTCCGAATCCGGAATCACGGTGCCCGGCTCCGGCGACTGGCTGATGACAGAATCCGCCGCGACAGCGGCGTTGTACTCGCGCTTGATTTCAAACCGTGTACCGGCACGGTGCAGGGCGGCGTAGGCTTCGTTTGCCTTCATGCCGACAACATCGGGCACCTCCCACTGCGGCTCAGTGGTCGGCGCGGCGGTAGTGGGCGGTTCGGTGACAGGCTCGGTTGTCGGAGCGGTAGTTTCCTGCGGCGCGAAAAAGGGAACGCCCAAGTCCTGACCGAACAGCATCCAGCCGATGACGCCGCTGAGCGCTAAAATCACCACGATGACGATAATAAACACGGCAATCAAGCCTTTGTTGGACTGACGTTCGTTTTCTTCCATACGCGCACCTCCCATATAGCCTTATTGTACCTTTTTTGACAGAAAAAGTCAAT
>JAFUUV010000016.1 GCA_017471345.1 Ruminococcus sp. | reverse complement strand
GCAGTTTTGAGGGGCATACCTTTTTCTGTGACCAGAGCCATTGCTCCCTTTTTGAATTCTTCATCATAGCGCGGCGGTGCGCTTCCCTTTTTGTTAGACATCGTTTTATCTCCTTATGCTTTTTATTTTTTTCATTCCATTTTACCATACTTTTTTCTGTCTATCAATTCGGGGAAGGGGGCAAAGCGAATATCAGAAATCGATGACCTCATCTTAAAAATCTATGAGGATAACGTCTCGCATAAGATTTCGGACGAACGCTTTGAAATGTTTAGCAAACGATATGAAGCCGAACAACACGAGCTAAAGGAAAAAATACCTGAGCTTGAAGCCTTTCTCTCAACTGAAACCGATAAGACCGATAACTTGCAGAAATTCATAGCGAAAATAAAGCAAGTCACCAGCCCTACTGAGCTGACATCGGAACTAGTCAATGAGTTTATTGACAAAATTGTCGTTTCAGCACCTCGCTATCTCGACGGCAAGCGGTATCAGATGATAGACATTCACTACAAAGGCGTTGGCATCATCAAAATGCAGACACCCGAAGAATTTGAAAAAGGCTTCCAAGCCAAAATGAAACAGCGCAGACAAAAGTCTGCATAACAAAAAAACTACGGCATAGCATAAAGCCGTACCGTAGTTAAATACATAAGATTTTTACAAGAGCCGCCCATTAGGGTGTAACTTCCTTACGAAGTACACCCTAAGGCAAGCCTTTCTATGTTTGCACAACTGCCGCAGCCAACAAGTTCCTTCGTATTTACTACGCTCGTGTTAAGGAAGCTTTGAACGGTTAAGCGTTAATAATAACATTCACGATACACTAAGCTGAAAAAATTTCCCTTTTTTCGGCTTGCTTTGCCATACCCTTTTTTAGCTACAAAATTTTTTTGAACTTTTTCATTTTAGGGCTTGACTTTTATTTGCAGGACTTCTTTCTAAATTTTGATTTCCAACAGAAAGAAAAAAGTCAGGCTGTATGCGGCTTTGCGGCGCAGCGTTGTTCGGTCGCGCCGCGAGATTTGATTGGATTGGATTGGATTTTCTCAACTCGGCGGCAGTTTTGCCCGTATTCGCGCAAGGCGCAGATGCTTCTGTTTCGAAAAAAAATCCCGCCCTAAGTTACATCTATACTCTAAGTATAGCACTAATCTTTTTCTTTCCCTGTTGGTTATAAAAGTGGGCACTAACAATGAGCGGTATATTTTTGGACTACCCCTTAAATCAAAAAATATATACGTAGGGTATTGACATTTTCTGATTTATGGTTTAATAGGTACTTAATTGTTAATATTTTTTTACAATTTCTTGATTGGGAGAAGCCGAGTGCAAGACGGCTTCTCCTTTTTCCCCTTCTGCGGATTCTCGGCGGCTTGAGAACAACTACCTTGTAGTGGTTGTCCGAATAGCTGCCGTCTTTTTTTCTCACCCTGTATTTCCTTATCAATCCCAAAGAAACAAGCTCCTTGAGCGTCTGTACGACCGCAGAACGCTTCAAATGCAAAGCGGAAGAAATAATTATAGCTGTTCCAAAAGCGCATAGAGCGGCTGTCAGCGCACTTACAGCAGTACAAATACATTCTTGTGCGGCGGTCAGCCCAAAGCGCAGAAAGCGGCGGTTGACAAAGAAGAAAGCCCGACCTCTGATTACGGGAATAGCGTAAACATAAGAGCCGAGCTTCTTATAATCGTCATAATATCTGTCAATGCGCTTGATATATTCGAGCCTGCGGAGCTTATCCATAGCCTTGCTGACGGTTTTTGTTTTATCTGCACATCATGATAAAAGCACGAGAGTTGCAATTGAGTTTGTTACAAACTATACCTCGTGAACTTTCACCATAGCGTATGTTTATTTTGCGTGTATAATCGACGAGGAAAATTATTTACATTATTTATAGACAAAACCATATAAAGACGGATATTTGCTTTTGTTGTACTTCAATTCTTCAAGTTGGGTAAAGTCAAAGTTTGATAGGCGAACTAATTCCATTAGCAAATCTTTGCTGTGTGTGCAAAGAATTTCTAAGACATCTAAGTGCTTATCAAATTCTAACCAGTCGTAGTTGGTGTATTGCTTTATTATAAAATATGAGGTTAATTATGGCTGTCCAAATTATTTAAAGGCGATAAAGGATAGATTGGCAAACGATTAGACACATTATCTCCTCCTGTTCAAACAGATTTTTAATAAAAATAATTCTGTTTTATAAATTTAAGTATATTTTCCCAATCACTCTCGACAAGATCACATTTCATGGTATAACGAAGCAATGGAATAATCTGAGGGGTTTTGTAAATATAAGCGATTAAATCGTCAGCAATTACCGGCGGATATTTGCATCTCGCCGCCAGATCAAATAATTGATAACGTTCATCTGTTTTTAATTCAAGAACCTCGGCAATTTTTTCTAATGTTTTTAGTGCTGGGGGACAACGATAACCGCTTTCCAAGCTTGACAAATAGCTTGCGGATATTCCAAGCTCTGCTGCCATATTTACAATACTAAAATGTTTTTTCTTACGTTTTAACCGCAGGAACTCACTAAATGTCATATGATCGTCTCCTTACTGAATGATATTTGATTCCATTTTTAGTTTAGACTTGAAAAACCTTGAAATAAATGAGAAAATCATGTAAAATAGAGTTGGAAAATGTAGGAATATATTGTATAACGTTAAAAAAAGGGAGATTGTTATGTCCAAAAGAATTGAATTGTTGGTCGTTGAAGATGACGAAAATATTTGTTTGGAATATGCTGAACTCAGCAAACAGTTTGATGATATATTTCTGATCGGCACATCTGCGTATTCAACAGAAGCCTTGAAAATTACAGATGAGTTTCACCCAAATGTCGTTGTTTTGGATTTGGAACTGCAAAAGGGTGGAGGCAGCGGAATTGATTATCTCTTGGGAATTGAAAAGCTGACATTAAAAACGAAGCCTTTTGTTTTAGTGGTGACAAACAACGTCAGTCCAGTGACGCAGGCGATTGTCCGCAATCTCGGTGCCGACTACATTATCGTGAAATCCCAGTCTGACTACAGCGTTTCTATGGTGGTCAATATGCTGAGAAATATGATCACGCAGATTCCGGACATGAACGCCAAATCCCCAACCTGCAGTCCTTCCATCAAGAAGCGCATTGAGGATGACTATAACCAGCGATTGGTAAAAAGCATTACCAGAGAACTCGACATAATAGGAATCAGCCCTCGTTTTAAAGGCAGGAATTACCTGCGTGACGCGATTGAGTTGATTTGTCACAAGGAGCAGACATATATTTGCAACGAGGTGGCTAAAAAGTACGGAAAAACATCCGCAAGCGTTGAGCGAGCGATGCAGAATGCGATTGATCACGCGTGGAAAACAACCGACACGGAAACCCTGGAAGAGCACTACATGGCGTATATCAATCCGCGTAAGGGGGTTCCGACGCTCACGGAGTTTATCTACTACTATGCCGACAAAGTAAAAAAGAATATGGAATAACAAAAGCCGCCCAACTCGGGCGGCTTTTGTTATCCAACAATATCCAATGCTAAGCAACCAGACGGTCTAATCTAATTATCTCACAAATTCTGTTACCTTTGTATTGAAAATTCAATGCAAAGGAGGGAATGACGTGAGCTGGTGGGAGTATATTCTTTGGCTGTTTAGAGGCGCCGGAACCTAACTGATTACGAGACAAAAGAGACTGATTTAATTCAGAAACTGAGTTAAATCAGTCTCTTTTTATAATACTGAAAAAATTCTTCTTTCATTCTTTCAAATCTATGGTATAATAAAGAGAAGAAAGGTGGTTTAGAAATGCTCTACTATGACAAGGCTGAATTTGTCAATATAATAATAGATATTATGATAATATATGTAACATTTTTATGTTCAGCTTATATATTTTATAACGCAAGCAATATCCATGTAAAAAAATCTTTTGTTTTATTCGCTGTCTCAGGACTGTTCCTTCTTCCAATATCTGAGTTAATAATATCATACAGTTATGAACTATCTAAACTATTCGAACTTGTTACGTCTGTTCTAATAATTATTGCTGCTTGCAAACGATATAATATCAGTTCCGTTGTACTTGCTTTTATTTCGTTAGGATTGGCACATGGATTTAAGACGCTTTCGATCTTTTTGTTTGGAACAATATTTTGGCTTATTGATTACAAAACATCAACTGTATTTGTTTATGGGAGTTCACTGATATTTGAGATGATTCTTTCTGTTTTGTTTATGAAAATTCCAAGATTTCGAAAGGGATTTCGCTTTTTTACCGATATAAATCACTTGGGTATAGGAATTGCAGTTTCCGGATTATTAATAATCTTGATTTGTGTACAGTTTGGTTCAAAGGATCACAATGGAACTACGGGAGTTTTAGCAGCTTCAACTATTTTTGGTGTTCTAATGATTGGCTTCGGTCTTTACCTCTGGATCCGGCGCAGTATTACCGCTCATTACCGCGAACGCCTGCAACTCAAAACCGAGGAGCATTATCAGCGGCTGTTGACGGAGAGCGAGAAAAAGAATCGTCAGCTCAGCAAATCCAACGAATTTCTCGCGAAGGTGGTGCACAGAGACAATCATATCATGAGCGCGCTCAATCAATCCGTCGACGCGTATTTTCAAAACGGCGATAAGGGTTTCCGCGATGATTTGCTCCGCGAAATCCAAACTCTTGCGAAGGAGCGCGGCGAATTAATCGAAACGGAACAGCGCAATTTGAAGATTCTTCCGTCCACCGGCAGCCTGCTGATCGACAGCGCCATCGGCGATCTCTATATCAAAGCTGCCGCGAAGGGCATCGACTTTGATTTGACGGTTTCGGCTCCGCTCACCGAGATCATCGGGAAATACATATCACAAACCGATTTGCAAACGCTCATATGCGACCACATCAAGGACGCTGTGATTGCCGTAAACGCCAAGGGCGATATCCGCGGAAAAATACTTGTCACACTCTCCGTGACTGACGGCAATTATGAAATCAGCATTTTCGACAACGGCGTAGAATTTGAAACCGATACCCTCGCCAAGTTGGGTACGGAACGCATCACCACCCACGCCGACAGCGGCGGCAGCGGTATCGGCTTTATGACGACCTTTGAAACCCTCAGAAAATCCTACGCATCCCTGATTATCACCGAGTTTGAAAACAAAACGCCCTTCTCCAAGTCCGTAACTTTTCACTTTGACGGCGCAACGTCCTTTATCATCATATCCTATCGTGCTGAGGAATTACAGCGCGCCATTAACCGCAGTGACGTTATGATTCTTGCCAAAGCAACATGAACAGCACAAAGAAACTGCCCGCTCGAAATGAGCGGGCAGCAGCATTTATACATATGGTTTCAGTCGGCAATCGCCTGTCACATATCATCATACCATTCCGGTGGTAAATCAAGTACGACTCTTTCACCTGTTTTTCCTGTTTCGGAATTATAATTTGCAACGTATTTTTGAATACACGTGACATCAAGAATCGAGATTCTGTTATCGCCGTTTACGTCACAATAGTAATAAGGGTGAAGTCCTTCAAGATAATCATCACCGATTCCTATAGCAAATTTCTGAATGGTTGTCGCGTCGGTAATCGTAATTTTTTTATCTGAATCAGCATCTCCGTAATAGTAAGCTCTGCTGCCGTCGGATGATTTGATACCGGAAATTTTGATATTATTGATAACAAACGGTACTGGACAGCCAAAAGAAACATATATTTCATTATACTTGTTATAGATATCCTCAACATAATCGCAAGTAAAATCCATATGATAGTGCTTCATTTCGCCGCTATTTATTCCAAAGCTATACCATTCTATCATTTGGCTATAATTGTTGTTATAAAGATACATATCACATTTCGCAGAGGTAATCTCTTCAGAAAAAACGCCCATATCAAATGACAGTTCAATATTTTGCCATCCGGAGGAATCAAAAAATAACTTAAAATTGTTCGTTTGAGGTTGTATTCCGACATCGCCACAAATATCATCTGACCAATGAAACCCTTCATAACCGTAAAGCGAAGCAATGCCGTTTTCATAACAGTTATCATAGCTTTGGTGTTCAATGATTTTTGGCAAATCTTCGGAAAAATAATCCGTTACTTTTTCTCCTGCTGTTTTTCCCGTATTGTCAAATACGAAAGAAGCCAGCTCCGTGCGTGTCGAGTAATCCCGATCTACGGCATAAACGGTCACTCCGCTTAAAACCAATATTCCGGAAAGCATCGCCGCAATTATTCTTTTCATAACAATGATCTCCTCGTTATCATTACGGACTCACATATGGCAATGAGTCAATAAGTCCTATTGAAAATTTCTGAATAATAGTGGCGTCTGATAAATCAATACTGCCATCAAGATTAACATCTGCCGCTCGTTGTTGATTATCTGAAAGTGAAATTGGGTAACCGGCAACATATTGTTGTATAACTGTTGTATCTAAAATTGATACATGGTCATCCATATTTACATCACCATATATAATTACAACATTACTGCTGCAATCAAATACCTCGTCGATTGCGCCGCTATTCCAATTAGATATTTAATCGTTTGTCACGTGATTGATAAAAATATGGGAACGTATTTTTCCGCGTCATGATACAACCATTTTGAACAAGCTTACGCGGCTGACGCAGACGCGAGATACGCCTCCGCGGGATAATCGGCAAGATACATTTGGATCGCGGTCACATCATTGATATCCCGCTGACCGTCGCGGTTGAAATCGGACGCGAACTGCAGGACATCCGTCAGATTTTCACCCCAGATCCGATCCTCTTCAAGAAAGGCTTCGATTTCGGCAAGACATTTTTGGAACACTGTCGCGTCCTCGATCGTCATTCGATCGTCATTATTCATATCGCCGATCAGCTTTCCGATATGATACTTCTCGAGCTGTGCGTCCAAGCCCTCCCGCTTGTCGGTTTTGTAAGCTTCGATGATATCGATAAACGCTTTTGTCTTCGCTTCATAGACGCAGTAACCGAGGGCAAACGGTTCAAGCATGTCATGGCTGCGAAGCAAGCGGTTTCCCAGTACCGCGTAGCAAAAAGACGGAGAAACCTCGTTGGTAAATGCGCTTACCAATGCCCATGCGCTTTGGTCGACGGTATCGTCATTGTACACACTGAAATAGGCGATCTCGTTGTACTCGGTCTGATAGGCTTGCGTAAATTTCGCCTCGATGGAGTTGAGCTCCTCCTCAGTAAAGGTCGGCAACTCAACCTCAGCTTCCTGATAAAGATCAATGTAGCCGACGCACGCGCATGCTTCCGCCTGCTTGATTCTTTCGACCGTCAGCCCTGCAAAGACCATCGCTCCCGACGCTTCAAGGAGCTCTTCCTCGGTCAGGTTCAATTGGTCGATGATGAGCTGACACGCGTTCTGCTCATAATCTCTCGCGATCCGCATTTGGATTTCCCAATACGCATCCATTTCTTCTTTGGTTTCGGGATTGTTCCATGTTTTGTAGGTCTCGCGGTATTCCTGCAAAGACAATTGACGGACGTCGATGTTCAAATTGCACCATAGCCAAACGGGAATGGTATCGCCATCGCGCGCGCCGTCCATCACCTCCTGAACCTCATCGGAAATTTTGCCTTTTGCTCCTGCAGATACCGGAACAGCCACAGTCAGAGTAATCACCAAAACCAATAATACTGCTGCTATTTTTTTCATGACCATTCATCTCCTTAGTGAATAATTGTTTTTTGCATTATAACGGATAATAATAATCATTGGCTATACAATTCATAATAATGAACCAATCATCTGAATCAACTATTCCTGACGAATCAACATCTGACAAGTACTTTTGTATATTTGTAGGAGTCATCATATTATAATATATCAACTGAGTTTCGGTTGCATCTGTTGTTGATAGAACCCCATCCATGTCTACGTCGCCTTTAAGGTAGTTTACTCTATCAAATCGGAATTTGTTTCTGTATTCTATCGTCTGATTTGCGCTAAAGCTTTCCCAAAATATTCCGTTTTGCGAAACCATCAAAATAGTATTCTCGGAGGTGTTGATAATAGAACATGTACCATCTGGGTTCTCAAGAATACTTAAAAGCACTGGTGTCGCGGAAGCACAGGCATAATAATCCGATCCCAAGTTATGATTGCTTTGATTTAGATAATATTTTGTCGAACCATAGCCGGTAGAAATATAATAACCATTTCCCGCTTTTTCTATAATCCATGAATGAGAATCAAACAAATCCGATAAATCGCTTACAATATTACCGGAAATATTCAAGTAATCAAATATGGCGGAATCATTATATTGTAAAAAATTATTACTGGAATTGCCGATTCTAATCCTGAAAACTCCTGCATTTCGATCTGAAATGCGGGGAGCGTTCATGAGATTTGTACTCCATGCATATCCGTATTTGGAATTTAAAACACCGTAATATGGATCTATACTTCCAGTATAATTCCAGTCAGAACCGGATAGATCAAAATAACACATTTCAGTTGTACTTTTTGACAAAGCTGAATTAGAAATCGTACTTTGCTGGTTAATGCAAAGATCCAAATCCGCTAACTCATCAGCTAGAATATTAGAAAATGAAGTATGAGGTGAATCAATCGGAATGCATGTGGTTAACCATGTAAGAGAAAAGTTGGCGCAGCTTGACTTGTATTTTGGTTGCATGAAATTTATATCTGCACTATAATTATTGATAATGCCATTACCATAAGTGCCTTGGCAAACAATTGCAGCCATATGCCAGCCGTCTGCTATACCCGCTCCTTGTCTTTCGGTAATACCGTCAGTCATAAACTCCTGTGTTTCTCCGGCGGAAGAAGGAAGTGCCTTTCGGTTGCATGAAGCTAACACAATAGCCTTCACTATCTCAGGATAATTTGCCAAGGCAGGTTTCAATTCCAAAATTTGTGCCAATAAAGCTGTTAATACAGGAGCACTCGTACTTGTGCCACCACCAAGAAAATTTGACGGCATAACAGTATCGGGTTTAGCAACGCCGGTTGTAAGATCGCTTCCGTTACTATCCTTATAACTACTATACGAACATACGGTATCATCAGCAACACTTTCCGTATCTTTATCATCATATGCGCCTACAGCAATTACATTGCGCCCCATTGCGGGAGACAGCACTCTCTTAAAAAGCAGCGTACCATGCTCAGAAGAAGTTCCGTTTCCGTCATTTCCGGCAGAAGCAACAACTGTAACGTTGTGATAATAGACAATGTGGTCAAACCATTTATCATAGATACTATACGCATATTGTTCGCTTGTTGTGGATTCACTATATTTCCATCCGTAGGAAACATTTAATATTTTTACACCGTATGAAAGCAAAGCCTCAATATTTGCAAACGAATCATTCGTACTATATAGCTCGATATTAGGACAAAATCCAATTCCGTTTCCCACTAATACCTTTGCTGTATTTTTTGCGTGTCCGCTGCTGTTCACATTGCCGACATTAACAATATGTGACACATCTAAATCATCATCCGATTGGGGGAATCCCCTATCAACCATTCCGACCTTGACGCCGTCTCCTGTTAAACCGATATTATCATTTAATAATGTTTGACCTGAAGAAACTTTTGCGCTACCTATGCTGGGCGCTTCGGTGGCGGGCTGAGAATCATACGAAATCTGTTTGATTTCATCATAAGAAGCAATTTTGATTATTTCATCTTTTGTTAATTTCGCAATAATAACCGGAGTATACTGACTTACAAAATGAATGCAGTCCGGCTGCAAATCTAATTTATTAAGAATTTGATTCGCCTTCTCTGAATACAATTCTCTCGAAACAGCACGATGCGTATTAATATACCTATCGACACGAGCGTTTTCCTCAAGCCTTTGCTGCTTTGTGTTCTCAACCAATGTCTCAATATTATCCTTAATGTTTTCAGGAGTGATTTCAACACCGCTCTCGGATAATTCAACAACAGAACAATTCTCACTCGTAAGCCCTGTCAACCTTTCAACACATTGATTAACCTCATTATGATTTATATCCTGATACCAAATCCATACAGGAATCAAATCATGCTCCGAAAATTCGCCGGTACTCTCATGAATTATCGATAGAAGATTGTTGTCTATGACATTATTGCTATTTGGAATGGTTGTGTCACTCAAAGCGAAAACTGTAATCGATGAAAAAATCAGCATGCTAATGACAAGAAAACAAGAAATCCAGTCTTTTATATTTTTTTCCATTGTACAATCATCGTCCTTTCAAATTACGAGTTCCTTTTCTCAAATATTTTTACAACTCTTTCAACTAATTAATTTATTAATCTCCATTCAACCATCCTTCCTTCATAATTATTTCAAAAAAATACAATTAATTCTACTTTACAGTCATTGCTAAATAGCGCTATTTTGGCGGCACATTAAATAACCGACCCTCACCTCCGTGACTGCACATAAAATATCTTGTGCTGAGTTTAGGCAGATTAATAAGTGTTTTGCAAAATTTCTATATCATTATTATATCACAAGATAATAACATTTTAAATAATTTTTGTAATACTTAACAAATGTATCGCAGAGAAATTAAAACAGGATTTTTGTGTGACTCAAACAAAGATTCCTGCACAAATTTGTGAATAATAGCTTTATACTATTGTTCGATTAACAAAAAGGAATATACGGATGTGATTGCTGTTTATTCAACAGCTTTACTTCTTCGAAAATAATTTGGAGGGGATAAAGGCCAATTAGAAACAGATATTAAACTTGTTTCTGGGAGGTTTTGTTGCAAGTATTTTCTTTTGCTTGCTAAGACTTGTGTAGGTGTAAATTTGTGTCGTGGTAATTGAGCTATGTCCGAGCATCTGCTGAATGTAGCGAATGTCAACATCTTCTTCGAGAAGTAATGTTGCAAAAGAATGCCGGAACATATGTGGGGTGATATGCTGCGAAATCTTAGCTCTCTCAGCATACTCGTTAATCATATTTCGCACGGATTGTTCAGAGAGTCTGTTATGAAGCCGGTTTGTAAAATAATACGGGTTTTCTTGTGGCTTTACCAACAGTTTATATTGATCAATTAGCAACTGCACATTCTCGTTGCAGATTTGAATAAGCCGCTCCTTGGCTCCTTTGCCGTAAATTTTGACGATATAATCATTATAATCGAAGTGTTCGGATTTTAAGGAACACAGCTCAGAAATTCTTATCCCCGTTGCGAACAACATTTCCAAAATCAATATGTTTCTCAAAGCAACCTTCTTGCTGTACGCAGAGGTTGCTTTTTTATATTGCTCATAAGCGAAACTAATTATAGTCTCAATACTTTTTAACTACTTTTCAGAAATAATGGAATATCGTTCAGCTCCTTTTCAGGCTCGCCTGTCATTTCGGCTGATTTCATTTCGTCTACGGGCAGTGTGTCAATGATATACATTCCTTTTTCTGTCGGATAGATCGTCTTGCCCTTTTTGGCGATATACCCACGGGCGAACAGCGCCTTGACGGTCGGAACTCTTGTCGCGTCAGTACCCAATCCTTTCTTTTGCAGCTTCATCAGCGTTCGCGCTTCTTCGTCCTCTAACTTCTGTCCGGCAAGCTCCATAGCGCTGATAAGCTCCGTTTCCGTATAACGCTTCGGCGGCTTCGTTTCGCCTTGCTCAATCCTGATTTCGGCGATAACCGCTTCGCCTTCATGGAGAACCGGCAGGACGTTTTTCTTTTCGGGCATTGCGTCAACCTGATACCAGCCCGACGCCGCAATCACACTGCCTTTAGAAACGAAATCAACGCCGCCGACGCGTGTAACGGCTTTGGTGTTTTCTACTTTTGCCGGTGGGAAAACAATCCTCAGCAGCGATTTGCAGAGCAGGTCATATAACGCTCTCATATCCTTGTCCTCGATTGCTTCGAGAGATTGCGGAACATTGAGTGTCGGTGTAATCGCAGGGTGCGAACCGACCTTGCTGTCATTAAAATGGCGGCTTGAAAACTCCTGCCATGCGTCTTTGTCCAGAGCATACGCGGCATACTCGGGAATAGCCATGATTTTCTCAATCGTCCGTGCAATCTCCGGTTCCATAGCAACCGTCAGATGTTCAGAGCTTGTGCGCGGATATGTCATCAGCTTTGCTTCGTAGAGCTGCTGCATAACCTGCTCTGCCTTTTTCAACTCCCATCCGAGCAATTTACCGCAGGCAACTTGCAGCTGCGTTGAGTTGTAGAGCAGCGGAGCGCTGACTTTGCTTTCTTTAACGGTCAGCTCCTTGATAACGCCCTCTCCTTTAGCGTTGCTGAGAACGTCGTCAGCCTGTTCCTTGGTATCAAGATTGCCGCCTTGAAACTCTCCGCTATAACCGCCGTTTTCTGCGGAGAAATTGCCGACGACTTTGTAAAACGGCTTTTTGGTAAAATTTTTGATTTCATTCTCACGGTTAACAACTAACGCGAGGGTTGGCGTTTGCACTCTGCCGCAAGCGAGAACGCCGTTGTGGTTGCTGAATTTCTCCGTCATGGCAACAGTGATATTCATACCAAACAGCCAATCGGCGGCTGACCGTGCTCGTCCCGCAAGCTGTAAGCCCTGCATTTCGTCACTGCTTCTGAGGTGAGAAAACGCATAACGAATTTTCTCGTTCGTCAAGTCCTCAATCCACACACGCTTCCACGGCTTGACGCAGCCCATCATCTGATAGACGTAGGCGAAAATCAACTCGCCCTCTCTGTCCGCGTCCGTCGCGTTAATCAGCCAATCGGCTTTATCAAAATACTGTTTGGCGTACTGATAGCAGCCCTCCGTGTCGGCTTTGACCTGAAGCCTAAAGGTTTCGGGAATACAGGGATAAGCCTGCAAATCCCATTTTTGAAACTGAGCGCCGTAGGCTGCCGGATTCTCCGGCTTTACCAAAT
>JAFUUV010000091.1 GCA_017471345.1 Ruminococcus sp. | reverse complement strand
TTTCTATCAGAGAGAAAACGCTTGGCGCGTTTTCCAATTGCGCAAAGGCGCAATTGCCGTCTTATACAATCTTGACGCGCCTACGGCGCTATTAAAAAGTAGAAAGTCTACTTTTTAATGAAGATTGGTATAAATCGCTGCGCGATTTTGTCCTTCGGGCGTGGGCTTGGCGTGATAGCGGATGCGGTGCTCCCGCGTTTGTTGTTCCAAAAGCGAGATGCCCATAGCGTGTATCCGGTTACTGACTGGCCGCCTGTCTGGCGAAGGCTTCGCAGAGCGTCAGGAAGATGATGAACAGCGGCGTGGAAATCGGCAGGGCGATGTTGACCGTCGCCTGCGCTAAGTACGCCACCATCGCCGCGCAGCAGCAGAGGACAACAGGGCTGCGCTTTGCCGCTTTGAAGCCGCGCACCAGGGCGCTGCCGGCGAAGGCGAGGTAGGACAGCAGTCCCACGGCGCCGATGGTAATCAGGTAGTTGATATATTCGTTGTGCGCCGCGTCGGTAGAGCTGTTGCCGTACTGCTCCAGCTCCTTGAAATACGGCTCAAAGGCATAGTAGAAGGTGTCGGGACCGGTGCCGAAGAGCTTCTGCCACGGGTTCGCCTCGGCAAAAATCCGGAACGACCGCAGCCACATAATGCCGCGGTGCGTGCCCCACGCGTCGTTCATGCGCAGCAGCTTTTCCATGTCGCCGAGCGGCGTTTGGGTATCGACCACGCTGAACCAGAAAAACACGCCCAAGCCGCCGAGCGCCGTTAGCGAGAACAGCACGCCGAGCACGACAGGCACCGCCTTGCTCAGGGTGATGTCGGGCTTTTTGAAATCGAGCAGGTACAGCAGCGCCGTGACAACCGCGCAGAGGGCGAGGACGATATAGATTTTGCCCGAAAAGAGCAGCGCCTTGGGAAGCGCGCCGAGCTCCTTGTAGTGATTGCCCATCGCCTCCGAAAACAGCCGCAGCAGTCCGACGGACAGGAGCATGACGTCAAGCATCAGGAAAAAGCGCTTGAGCCTTGCGACGCTGCGCGAGAACACCACTAAGAACACCGCGAAGAACACCGCCGTGCCCAAAAGCGCGGAGTCGCTGTCGCCGATAATCATCGCCATCGTGCCCAGACCGGTCGCGACAAGGCAGACGCAGCGCTTCCACAGCGTCTCATTGACGACCGCCATCACGGCGCTGACCGGCAGCGTCACGCACAAAAAGCTTGCCAGCATATTTTTGTTGCCGATGGTCGAGAAAAATTCCATGTACACCCCGGGCTGTGATTCCCGAAACTGCGCGAGGGTGTTGAGCGGATCGATGTAAAAGCCGTTGAGCACGGTCAGCAGGCTGACCAGCGAGCAGGAGACCGCCAGCCCGATAAAGATATAGTCCCTGCACCGGTACAGGCGGGACAGCACGAAATACAGCAGCACATAGATGAGAATCAGCAGCAGACCGTTGTTTCTGCCGACGCCGTTGTACTCTCCCAAAAACGCCAACTCCGGATGCGGCGACAGCACCGTTGACAGCGCGCAGCTCAGCACCAGCGCGACCGCCGACCAGTCGGTGAAGCTCATCGGCATAAAAAGCTCTTTGAGCGAGCGGTTTTTGAATTCCTCCGAGGACTTGGTGAGGAGCAGCAGCACCTCCGCCGTCACGGCGACGAGCGCGAGTACCGCGAAGAAATAGAACTTTTGATGACGGATGTCAAAAAACGCGTTGTCGAAGTGTAAAAATGGAAACCTTCCGTCCGGATAGACGCTGACAAACAGCGGAAACACCGCGAACATCGCGAACAAAAACAGGTTCATCACCGCGTTCGCGAGGGTGTAGGACGAGGCTTGCAGTTTGGTTTTTGTCATAGTCAATGCCCTTCCGTTTGTGATAAAATCATTGTATACCCCGCGGAAGGGAAAGTCAAGAAAAACAATCCCTCACGGCGACAGCCCGTCCGCCGCGCTGTCCATAAAGTCCAGCGTGTTCACCTGCTCAAGCGCGTCGATGTCGTAGCTGCTGCGGGAAGCGGGCGAGGCGCGGTTGTCAAAGCTGCCCTCTAAAATTCTGGTCAGGTTGTCGGGCGTCAGAATCCAGTCGAAATCCGCACGCCAGTCGCCGTTGCCGCCGCAGAGAAACGCCGACCGCGCCACCCGTTGGAACACGCCCGAAAAGCCCTCGCCGTCCAGATACGGCAGGGCTGCCCGAATACGCTGACGACGCTTTTTGGTCAGACTCTTGACACGCGGCAGGCTTTTGCAGTGCTTGTGATAAGCCTCCACCACCTCCTCACAGGAGGGTGCTTGCGCGCGCGCTTCGGGAGAGTGTTCGTTTTCTTTTTCTTTTTCGTTTTCTTTTTCGTTTTCTTCTTCGTTTTGTTTCGACTCGTAGCGCTTCGTAATATTCTCGCGGTTTCGTACACACATTTTACGGTAGGCTTCGAACTCCTTGTCCACCTCACGGCGCAAAAAGGAAAACGTGATTTGCAGCGCTTGATCGTCCGAAAAGTCCGGCTCACGCTCCTCCTGCGCGTAGGCGAACAGCGCCATCATCAGTCTGCCGACCTGTGCCTCGCTGAGCAGACGCAGATGGTCAAAATAATCTAAGTACAGCTGAATAAACTTCGGTTTTTTCATTCTCTCACCCCATTGTTGACATTGCCATTGCTTTTTCAAACACAAAACATTAAAAAAGCCCTTTCACTTATCCCTCCCCAAATCAAAAAAATTGCATATTTTTATGCAATTACGGGAAAACTTTTTTTGAGGTGATTTGCATGAACGATATTGAGATGCTCAACCACATCGCGCAGAGCGCGGAGATGGGATGTCAGGGCGTGACGGCGGTACGCAAGCGGATTAAGAGCAAGGCGGTGGACAGCCTGCTGCAAAAGCAGCTGACGCGTTACGGCAAAATTTACCACGCCGCCGGACTGATGCTGCGCAACCGCGGCAAATCGGTGCGCCACATCAGCCCCGTCGCCAAGACGATGACGCGGCTGAGCGCACAGATGGATTTGCGCCGCGACAGCACGCCGTCGCACGTCGCCGAGATGATGATTAAGGGCAACACGATGGGCGTCAACAAGTTAGTGCGCGATTTGCGTACCTATGACCGCGGCGACATCTCCGTCACGATGCTCGCCAAAAAGCTCCTCGACACCGAGGAGGAGCATATTCATGAGCTCAGAACGCTTTTGTAATGCATCATTTTCGGGGTGACAGGAACGCTGTAGGGGACGGCTTCCCAGACGTCCCGATATGCCTAACGTTTGGTTCGGCGGGACGTCAGGGATGCCGTCCCCTACAAGTCGTAAAATACTACCGGAAACCCTTGCGCTGCATGGGTGCGCTGACCAAACCGCCGCCAACCGCAGAAGCGTTTGGCGGTAAATCCGGCGGTTCGGTCGAGACCGAACCCTACAGAATGTTATGCATGATTCACACAGCGACGGAATTCCCTTGATAGAGATACCATGGTTCGCCGTTACACCCAAAGGCTCCCCTTGAGGGGA
>JAFUUV010000015.1 GCA_017471345.1 Ruminococcus sp. | reverse complement strand
CCACGCGGTTGGACTTCGCGAATTCTATCGCTTCCGAAGCCTGTGTAAACCCCATCACTATTGCGTGAGGGAAAACCTGCTCGATAATCGGCAAACCTCCGGTCAGAATCAGCTTCCTGTCGTCTACCAAAATAATGTTGGGACACTCATCACTCTGCGCGGCGGCAGAGAGCAGTAAATTCAGGTCAACCTCCAAAACCTCAGAAAGGCGGGATATTCTCGTGGCGTCCGGCAAGCGGCTGCCGCTTTCCCATCGCGCCACCGTAGATCGGGCAACGAACATTTTATCCGCCAGTTCCTGCTGTGAAAAATTTTTCTCAATTCTCAGTTTTCTCAAGGTATCAGAAAAAAGCAGACCCATTACATATGATTCTCCGTATTTGTGGATTTTCAAGCTTCCGTAAACTCTTGATATTATTATACACAATTCGTCAGGAAATTACAAGATATTTTTATAAATTTAGCTGTTCCATTATGGAACATTCGTTAGTATTTTGTGTGAACGCGAGGCGAAAAAAAATCCTGCCACAGCCGTGACAGGATTTTTATAGTAAAATTCAGGTTTAAATCTCTTCGCCGATGGGATAATCCACAGGTACATTCGCGATGTAAAGCTGGAGAATGGTCGCGTCGTTAATATCAATCACGCCGTCCTGGTTGACATCCGCCGCAAGGCGCTGGGTGTCATCCAATTCAACCATACCGGCAATCTGCATCTGAATGGTGGATACGTCGGTGATGTCCACCACGCCGTTGCCGTCCGCGTCGCCAAGGATAGCAGAATGATTCAGCTTCGCCTCAGCATCGGTGAGCTTCTTGAGAGTATCCTCGTCAATCAGCGCCTTCTGGTTGTCGGTCAGCGCGTCATAAGCAGCTCTTGCCTCTTCAACAGCAGCCTTGTCGTCGGAAGTGATATCCTCAGCGGCAGGCAGCGCGTCAATCATGTCCTTAACAGCCTTCGCGGCAGCCTCGTCAGCAAGCTTTTGAATTGCTTCGAGGGCGGCCTCGTCCAGTGCGAGCTTCACCTTGTCAACAAACGGAACCAGAGTCTTCTGCGCGTTGGTCAGGTCATTAAACGCGGCTCTGGCAGCTTCAATAGCGTCCTTGTCGTCAGCGGTGACACGGAGCGGATTGGGGAGAGCCTTAATCATCTCGTCAACAGCGTCGGCAGCTTCTTTGTCAGCCTCAGCCTTTGCAAGAGCTTCCTCGGCGTCGGTCAGCTTCTTGACGGTATCTTCGTCAATCTGCGCCTTCTGCTCGTCGGACAGCGCGTCATAAGCTTCTCTTGCGGCTTCGATGGCGTCCTTGTCTCTATAAGTCACATCGTCAGCCTCGGGAAGCGCGTCAATCATTGCCTTGACAGCCTCAACCTCCATCACGTCTTCGAGAGCGGCTTCATCATCGGTCAGCTTCTGAACGGTTTCATCGTCAACAAGCGCCTTCTGATCGTCTGTTAAAGCTTCATAAGCAGCTCTGGCAGCGATAATATCGGCAGCGTCATCAGCGGTAACATCCTCGGCTGCAGGCAGCGCGTCAATCATGTCCTTTACCGCTTCCGCAGCGGCAATGTCTTCCTCAATTTTTTCAACAGCAGCCTCATCCAGCACAAGCTTGACTCTGTTCACCAGGGAAACAAACTTCTTCTGGTCATCGGTGAGGTCGTTGTAGGCGGCTCTTGCCGCTTCGATAGCAGGCTTGTCATCAAGGGTAACCTCATCGGGAGCCGGCAGGGCGTTAATCATGTCCTCGACAACATCGGCGATTTGCTCGTCCTCGACAGCCTTTTCGGCATTGGCGAGAGCGTATTCATCGAGCGCAAGCTTCACTTTGTCAGCCATGGAAACGAGGTTTTTCTGATTGTCGGTGAGCTCGTCAAACGCGGCTCTGGCAGCCTCGATTGCTTCCTTGTCATCAACGGTCACTTGCGTAGGAGCAGGCAACGCTTCAATCAGCGCGTCAACCTCCTCAGCGGCAGCCTTGTCAGCCTCAGCCTGAGCGAGAGCGTCCTCGGCATCGGTCAGCTTCTTGTAGGTATCTTCGTCAATGAGTGCCTTCTGCGCGTCGCTGAGATCGTCATAAGCGGCTCTGACAGCTTCAATCAAATCCTTATCATGAACGGAAACATCATCCGCATCAGGCAGTGCGTTAATCATCGTGCTGACAGCGTTCGCGTCAACAAGGTCAAAGAGAGCGTCCTCCGCGTCATTCAGCTTTTGTACGACAGCATCATCTACCAAAGCCTTCTGGTCGTCGGTCAGCGCTTCGTAAGCAGCTCTTGCAGCCATCACATCGGCAGCGTCGTCAAGGGTTATATCCGCAGCGTCGGGCAGCGCGTTGATTTGCTCCGTGACAGCGTCAGCAGCAGCGATATCGTTTACAAGCTTCTCAATGGCAGCCACATCCGCTGCAAGCTGCACTCTGTCTGTCAGGTTCACTAACTTCTTCTGGTCAGCAGTCAGCGCGTCGTAAGCAGCCTTCGCTTCTTCGATGGCAGGCTGGTCGTCGAGAGTCACATCCTCGGCAGCGGGCAGCGCGCGAATCAGGTCTTCCACCGCTTCGGAAGCAGCCTCGTCCACCATTTGCTTGAGCACAGCCGCAACAGCGGAAAGCTTTGCTCTGTCCACAAGGTTCACTAACTTCTTCTGGTCGGCAGTCAGCGCGTCGTAAGCAGCCTTCGCTTCTTCGATGGCAGGCTGGTCGTCGAGAGTCACGTCTTTGGCAGCGGGCAGCGCACGAATCAGGTCTTCCACCGCTTCGGAGGCAGCCTCGTCCTCGGCAGCCTTTACGGCAGCGGCGAGAGCGCCTTTCACGGCAGTGAGCTTCATTTTGTCGCCGAGGGGAACGAGAGCCTTCTGGGAACCGTTCAGCGCGTCATAAGCGGCGCTTACTTCCTCGATAGCGTCCATGTCGTCAACAGTGACGTCAGCGGCAGCCGGAAGCGCTTTAATCTGCTCGGAAACAGCCGCGGCAGCAGCCTGATCCTCGGCCGCAACCTCGAGCATAGCGAGCACTCTCTCGCTGAGTTCGAGCGCCATTACGTCTTCGGGAGAAACAAGCGCCTTCTGGTCAGCGGTCAGCGCGTCGTAAGCAGCTCTTGCAGCTTCCACATCAGCCTTGTCGTCGAGGGTGATACCAACCGCTGCGGGCAGCGCCTGAATCATCTCGGTGACAGCTGCGGCAGCCTGCACATCTTCGGCTGTTGCAAGCGCGGCAAGGTCATCGGTCAGCTTGTCAGCGACTTCACCTTCAAGCAGCGCCTTCTGGTCGTCAGTCAGCGCGTCATAAGCAGCCTTCGCTTCGTCGATAGCAGCCTTGTCATCAACGGTGACGTCAACGGCAGCCGGAAGCGCGTCAATCAAATCGCAAACAGCGTCAGCCGCCTGCACGTCCTCGGCTTCCTTAATGGCAGCCTCAGCGTCGGTCAGCTTCTTCAGGGTATCCGCGTCAACCTTTGCCTTTTCGGTGTCGGACAGGGCATCGTAAGCCGTTCTTGCGGCAACAACGTCCGTTTTGCTGTCAAGGGTGATTTCAGCCGGCAGGGCGTCAATCAATTCCTTAACGTCGTCGGCAGGGGTGGTGACCGGAGCGGTGTAATAAATCTTCACCTCGGTGATCAGAACCAAGCCATTGCCCGGGCTCACTGAAAAAGTTTTTTCATTTACATCATTTGCGGTAAAATAACTGCCCGTAGTAAAGGGGGAATCTTTAGAAAGCGTACCCTTACTAAAAACTAAGGAATTGACATTACCAATACCGTAGCTTCCCAATTTCATGGAAACCTTAGTAATGTTCTCTCCGTTTTTGCCGGCAATTGAAAAACCGAATTTGTCATTATTTGAAATCATAATGCCGGAACTGCCTGCATTATCGGCAGTAACGGTAAAGTGCTCACCCGAAAATTCTTTTTTGGACTCAACAGTGGCGATGGTTTCGCACTGTTCTTCCTCCGCGCTTGCCGTAATGGGAACTACAGCAAACAGGCTGACGACCATCAGCAGGGATAACAATATGCTGAGCGGCCGTTTGAATTTTTGCATCATAAATTATTCCTCCAAATTTTTTTCTTTTTTTGAAAGCTGTTTTCTTTTGGGTCTGCCTGCTGACCACATATTTTCATACCAGGTATTGGCGTAAAGCCAAACAAAGAAAACGAAAGTGTATTAAACCAAAACACATTGAATGTGTCAGTTTACGATTGGATTCTGCAAAAACAGGTGCAGCCCGTTCTCACCGCGAACACATTGATTCCGTGAGACAATTAGAACTTATATACTATATTATTATACATTTCTCAGTTTTTTAAGTCAAGTAATATAGCGGATTTTTTCAGATTTTTCAGCAACAAAACTGATTTTGCCGGAAAGCTGCCGCAGAAGGGTTCTTGCCACGGTTTTTTTCGCAATGCTTCCGCATAATAAAATCAGCTTCGCTTGGTGGCCATGGAAATATCTGTGCGGTTACCGGATTTTCAAACGGTATATTATATAGTATACCTCATTGTTCCCAAGGGAGCTTCCGGGTTCAATCACTGCATACAATCTGACGGAAATGCAACAAAACCGCATGAAAAACCATCAAAAAACGGTTTTCCATGCGGTTTTGTTTGGAGCTAATGAGGGGATTCGAACCCCTGACCTACTGATTACGAATCAGTTGCGCTACCGGCTGCGCCACATTAGCGTCTTTTTTACGACCTCATTATTATACACCAAAGTTTCGGGAATTGCAAGATGATTTTGCAATTCTTTTTAGAATCTTTTATTGAATGTGAGGATTTTTCACATAAATAGACGATACTACTTCAAAGGTTTATAATAGAAAAGAAGGGGGGATGAATATGACCGATATGCTTCCTGACGCTACCAAATGCTTTTGTGAAAATCTGCTCAAATACCGCAAACGCGCAAACCTGACGCAGACACAAATCGCGGAGCTGCTCGGAATAAACCGCACCACCTATACCAAATACGAAACCGGTGTTTGTGAGCCGAGCCTGCAGACAATCGAGCATATCGCCGAGATTTTCGGAACAGACATCAACACCCTGTTCTTCGAGGGACGCAACGAAACGCCTGCCGGAAGCAAAACCGTCCTTCTGACCGAGGCGGAGCTGGACATCGTGATGGATATCCGACAGCTGAGCGACTCGGACAGGCATCGTCTGCAAAACAGCATCAAAAAGAATCTTCGTAAAAACAAGCCGCCAAAAAAAGAGTCCTGAACCTCTTTACAAACCGGCGGATTTATGATAGAATATAGCAGTTGACCTGTACCTCGGTTTTTGGGATAAGCCGCAAAGCGGAGTTTCACAGCCTTCTTCTGAGACACAGGACGCATATTTTCTGAAAGGTGGAAAACACAATGTTAAAAGAAGAAAAACAAGCAATCATGGCGGAATACGCCCTGCATGAAGGTGACACCGGTTCTCCCGAGGTACAGATTGCGCTGCTCACCAGACGCATCAACGACCTGACCGAGCACCTGAAGATTCACAAGAAGGATCACCACAGCAGACGCGGTCTTCTGATGATGGTTGGTCAGAGAAGAAGCCTGCTGGGCTATCTCAAGAAGGTAGATATCGAGAGATATCGTTCCATTATCTCCAGACTGGGTATCCGTAAGTAATTTTGGTTTGACAGGGCAAGCGGTTTTTCCGTTTGCCCTACATTCAAATAACGGGATTACGTGCCGGATTTTAGCGGTAATATAAGCCTGCTGCGGCAGTTGGTTTATATTATTGCTAAAACGGTTACACTGAAATCCCGTTAAATACAAAAAACAGAAAGGATTTTAGTATGAACAGTTTTATGACATTTGACAAGTACCGCGTGTTCGAAACCGAGTTCGCGGGCAGACCCTTGAAGGTTGAAACCGGCAAAATGACACAGCTTGCCAACGGCGCCTGCCTTGTCACCTATGGCGACACCGTGGTACACGTTGCCGTCACCGCATCCGCAAAGCCCAGAGAAGGCGTTGACTTCTTCCCTCTTTCGGTTGACTACGAGGAGAAGCTGTACTCCGTCGGCAGAATTCCCGGCTCTTACCTCAAGAGAGAAGGCAGACCGTCCGAGCACGCAATTCTGACCAGCCGCGTCATTGACCGCCCGATTCGTCCGCTCTTTGACAAAAGCATGAGAAACGATGTGTCTATCGTCTGCACCGTCATGAGCGTTGATCCCGACTGCCAGCCCGAAATTGTTGCCATGATTGGCGCTTCCATCGCGATTTCCATTTCCGATGTACCGTGGAACGGTCCGATCTCCGGCTGCTCCGTCGGCATGGTGGACGGCGAGTACGTTATCAACCCCAACGAGGCACAGAGAAAGGTTTCCAAGATGGCCACCACCGTGGCTTCCACCAGCGAAAGAATCGCCATGATTGAAGCCGGTGCCGACTGCGTTTCCGACGAGGAGATGTACAACGCGATTCTCTTCGGTCACGAGGCTAACCAGAAAATTATTAACTTCATCAACGATATCAAGAACGAAATCGGCAAGCCCAAGTTTGAATTCGCGAGCCTCGAGCCCGACCATGAGATGTTTGAGGCAATCAAAGCATTTGCCGAGGAGGACGTGAAGGTCGCCCTCGATACCGACGACAAGACCGTCCGTGACGAAAGACTCAAGCCCATCTATGAGGCGGTACACGCGAAGTTCGATGAAATCTATCCCGAGCAGGAGGCGCTGATTGACGAGTGCCTGTACAAAACCCAGAAATTCATCGTTCGCCGCTGGCTGCTTGACGAGCAGAAGCGTGTGGACGGCAGAGGCATGAACGATATCCGTCCGCTTGCCAGCGAGGTTGCCGTGCTGCCCAGAGTACATGGCTCGGGTTTGTTCACCAGAGGTCAGACACAGGTGCTGACCGTCGCTACCCTCGGCACCGTCGGCGACAAGCAGCTGCTTGACGGCATTGACGGCGAAACCGAGAAGCGCTATATTCACCACTACAACTTCCCCAGCTACTCTGTCGGCGAAACCAAGCCCAGCCGTGGTCCCGGACGCCGTGAAATCGGTCACGGCGCACTTGCCGAAAGAGCGCTGCTGCCGGTTATTCCCTCTGTCGAGGAATTCCCCTATTCCCTGCGTCTGGTATCTGAGGTACTCTCCTCCAACGGCTCCACCTCGCAAGGCTCTGTCTGCGGCTCCACTCTGGCACTGATGGACGCCGGTGTGCCGATTAAGGCGCCTGTCGCCGGTATTTCCTGCGGTTTGATTACCGAGGGTGAGCGCTGGATGACCATGGTAGATATTCAGGGCTTAGAGGACTTCTTCGGCGATATGGACTTCAAGGTTGCCGGTACGCACGAGGGCATCACTGCCATTCAGATGGACCTCAAAATCAGCGGTCTGACTCCCGAAATGGTCAAGGAAGCGCTGGAGAAAACCCACAAGGCGCGTATCTTCATTCTTGACGAGGTGATGCTCAAGGCGATTGCCGAGCCGAGACCGGAGCTCTCTCCCTACGCGCCCAAGATGTTCACCACCACCATTCCCGCTGACAAAATCAGCGAGGTCATCGGCAAGAGCGGTAAGGTCATCAAAGAAATTCAGGCGGAGTGCGACGTCAAGGTTGACATTGAGGAAGAAGGAGAAATCGGTCAGGTATTTGTTGCCGGTCTGGACACTGACAAGTGTCAGCGCGCGATTGACATCATCCAGACCATCGCCTCCGATCCCGAACCCGGCGCCATGTATGTCGGTAAGGTCACCAGAATCATGGACTTCGGCGCTTTTGTTGAGATTGCTCCCGGCAAAGAAGGTCTTGTGCACGTTTCCCAGCTTGATGTCAAGCGCACCGAGAACGTCACCGATGTTGTCAATGTCGGCGACATCATCCGCGTTATGGTCACCGAGATTGACGACAAGGGCAGACTCAACCTCAGCCGTCGTCAGGTATTGATTGATGTGGATGGTCTGACGCCCGAGGACAGCGGCGAAAGAGAGCGTCCTGCACGTCCGCGCAGACCGAGAAACAACGACAGAAGAAACCGCAGAAACTAATAAAAATCTAATTAATTTATACCAATCTTCATTAAAAAGTAGACTTTCTACTTTTTAATAGCGCCGTAGGCGCGTCAAGATTGTATCAGACGGCAATTGCGCTTTTGCGCAATTGGAAAACGCGCCAAGCGTTTTCTCTCTGATAGAAAGTTGTCTACTTTCTATCAGAGAATAGTATTAGAAGGTCAGCTCATTCGGGCTGACCTTTTTTCGTGATAAAACAGTTGAAACAAATCGGAATTTATGATATAATGTAGGTCACTTTCCTTTTTGGAGGTTTGTATGAAAAGAAAAACTTGGTTGCTGCCGATGGCGTCTGTAATGGTGTTGGCAACGAGCATCGCGGTGCCGCTGCTGACAATGGGAAAAACCTCTCCCGAACAGTTGCCGCCGCAGACAACTGTCGCTTCTTCTCCGACAGCTACCGCGGACTCTGCCGCGACCGTGGATGAGCCTGCCACCGAGCCTGACGTCACGCACAGCGAAGACGCGCACATCATCAATGTGAACGCGCTGCTGCAGGACGAACTGGAATCCGGCTGTGAGGTGTATTCGGCGACCATGCTGCTGCAATACTATGGCTACAGCATTGACGAATTTGTTTTCGCGGAGGATTACCTGACGGTTATGCCGACATGGGTGGACGACGACGGCATTTACTACGGTCCCGATCTCAACAGCGCCTTTGCCGGCGAGGTGGAATGGGGGTATGGCGCCTACGCGCCTGCTCTGCGCAAGGCAATCAACACCTATCTCGCGGAGGAAGATTCCGACTATGAAGCTGTCGCGGAAAAGGACGTCACCCTGCAAACGCTGTACGAAAGCTGTCTGCGCAGGGACAAGCCGGTGATGGTGTGGATGACAACCGATATGGCGCTGCCGGAGGAAACCATCAGCTGGACGATTGACTATGTTGATGAAAACGCCGCATTTGAGGAAGGCGATACATTTGAGTGGCCGGTGAATGAGCACTGTATGCTGCTGTGCGGCTATGATGAAGATAATTACTACTTTGCCGACCCGTTGGAGGGTAGCATCGTCCGGTATGAAAAGGAGCTATGCGAAGAAATTTTTGAGGCAATGGGCGGTCAGGCGGTTTATCTGAATCATTCCTGATTCCGCGAATCAAAGAGCAATGTGGCAAATGTGGCAGGTAAAAACTTAGCATTTACAAAAATAAATTGTTTTTTTTCTTAATGTTTTTGCTGCCACAAGAGCTTCCCTTAAAAAATTTCTGAAAAACTTCTTCTTTTTGTCACGAATTTGTCATAGTTGATGTGGTATACTATTCTTACCAAATTCAAACAAAAAGGAGTTGCCGACATGAAACAGCAAACTAATTCCAAACTCAAAAATGTATTCCAGGTTCTATCTTCTCTTTGTGTGTGCCTGTCCATGGGGGTGCTTTCGGGTATGCCTGTTTCTGCCGTGGAGCTGGACAAGAATATCACGCAACTGACACCTGAAACGGATCACACCGATAAAGCCGCGTAAAGATCGAGTAGGAGGGGGATTTGAAAAAAAAATCCCCCGACCTCTCACAACACCGTGCGTACGGTTCCGTACACGGCGTTTCCTTAGTTTTCACATACTTGCAGATAATAGCCGGTCAAGGATATATATCCGAGATTGGC
>JAFUUV010000090.1 GCA_017471345.1 Ruminococcus sp. | reverse complement strand
GCCTTATCCTGTTGGCGCAGGGTAGGGCGGTTTTTTTATATTTATGCTACGTTTGGATAACTAACGATTGCGACCTCGGTCAGCGTATTTTTCAGTTGTGTGATAATACGCTCAATTTGTTTCATGGTTGTTCCGCTGTAGGTTACCTCTCCGCACTGGGAGCATTTATAGCAGGGTACTTTTTTAATTATCACAATGCAGTTGCCTAAATCTTCCATATAGGTTGTCGTACTTGCCTGCATATTTCCCTTGCAAAAAAAGCATCTCATTGTGCTGACTCCTTTCTGGTTTTGTAATCGCTTTCCCATTTTTCGTCATCCGGATAATACGCGGTGATAATCCAGAGACATTCCTCGCTCAGTCCTGCGACAACGTGTATCGGTTTTTCATGCTCAAAGCTCAGAACCAAGGCAGACGAATACGGAAAATCATTAGGATATTCCTCAATGATTTCGCCGTGCATAATACAGGATTCTATTTCATCAAGCGCAATACCGCGTTCTCTGCACCTTTTCAGGCAGTGATCGCTGATTTGTATGGTATCGTCACTACATAGTTTGCGCATTTCTTCAATCATCATAAGTGATTCTCCGTTTTGCTCTGCCCTGAGTGGGCAGGGCGTTTTTTTTATTTAGTATACTTTATCTACTGCATATCTTGCCTGCTCTTCTGTAAATTTCTCGTAAATAAGCTGTTCATACAGTTCTTCTTTAGAAAATGAGGAGTATTCCAAATAGCTCTCCGCACATTTCACAGCATTTTCTTCCCAATCTGTTACAACATTATCGACGGCATAACGGGCAGCATCCTCAGAGTACTTTTCATAAAGTAATTGGTCATATAGCCCCTCTTTAGAAAACGCTGTGTAGTTCAAGTAGCTTTTTGCGCTCTTCAAGGCGTTTTGATATTCACGCGAAATACCTTGTGTGGGCGGCTCTGTTTCTTTTTCGGTTGGCTTTTCGGTAGGCTTCTCGGTTGTCGGTTCCTCAGTGGTGGGGGCTTCCGTGGGCTTTTCTGTAGCTTTTTCAGTAGCTTTTTCAGTAGCCTTTTCGGTCGCTTTCTCCGTCGCCTTGACGGTTGTGGGCTGTTCGGTTTTTGGTGCCGATGCGCAACCGGCAAAGGACATCGAAGCAGCTAATAATCCGATTAAGATGATAGATGTGAATTTTTTCATGTAAAAATCCTCCTTGCAATATGTTTGTAAAAGGTTTACCAACCCGAACGCTCTACTTTTGTCGGCATGGTTCCTTTTAATGCGTTACTTCATGCGATACTTATCCCCAAATCCTTGGCAAAATCCTCAACAGATACTGTTTCGCCGTCATCATCGTCCTTGGATTCTTCGTAGAGCTTCGCGCAAAAGGCGTTGTCCTGCGCTTCATCAATGATTTCCGCATAGCCTGTCAGCATAGTCAGCAGTCCGTTGAGCTGTTCCTCGGACAAACCGTCGATAATCTGATATATTTTCTCTTTGGTTGACATTAAGAAAACCTCACTTTCTCCGTCCTGACTTGTTCAGGCAGGGCGTTTTTTTATTTTTATGGGTTGAATGTAATCATTTCGGAATCAAAATCGTGGGAATCATCGTCCCAGTTAAAGGCGTGAATAAAAAATTCAATATTCTCAATTTCTTTAATTCCATTCTTATCAAAATCATATTGCATAAATGTAACATTGTCATTTGCAATTTTTCCATCTTTGACATCACAAGAAAAAACCGGAGTAATCATGTAACCGTTCACAGAAACATCCCGTAATTGAAAAGTGTAATCATGACCTGAGTTATTTTCAATACGAAGATTTACATAATTCTTAAATAAATGATATTCTACCCCAGTGTATGTAACGGTTATTCCCATGTTATTAAAAATAACAGTTTCTTTCTTAGCTTCTGTCAGCGGTACGGTTTCCTTCTCTGTAGGTTTCTCTGACTTTTTTTCTGTAGGCGGCTCCGTAGATTTTGCGGTTGTTGGTTCGGATGTTTTTGGGGCAGTGGTTTCATCCTCATATATTGTAAGACTATTTATCGTTTGTTGCATAACATCTTCACATTGATATCTGTTATCATAATCACTTTTAACGATAAAAGTGTAATAATAGCCTAAATATGCCAATGTAGCTATATCATTATACTGAACATTCTTGTCTGTGTCAGTATTTGTTCTCATGAAACGATGTATTTCAATATGCGATTTTTCAAATTCATATGTTTCTTCGTCAATCAGTTTTCCAGATTCTTTAGTCTTGCGATATTCGTTAATAAGCGTTTCAACGTCTTGCTCAGAGGAATACGTTAAAGCATAGACCGCTAAAGAAATTTTGGGATTATCTATGTGATACTCATAACCATTCTTTAATGTGCTTTCGCTTTCATTCCAATGACTGTTGTATTCATAGCTAATATTATGAAATTTGCGCTTTGAATCGGTGTAGTATGGCGTAAAGGCTGTAGATTGCTCTTGTGTTGATGATTCAGACGTTGGATTTGTCACCGGCTGAGAAAGTAACGCACAAGTACAGGCTGTGCAGGTGCCACCGAGCAAAAGCGTGATAACGCCCAAGCCGATAATCAGCCAAATCCACCAACGCTTATACCATGCCTTCTTGGGCTGTTGTTGGATTTTTGCAGAGGACGGAGCTGCGTCGGACGTTTGTTGCATAGGCGTTCCGCAACCTTGGCAGAATTTATTACTTTCATTGTTTTCTAATCCGCATTTCGGGCATTCCATCATTTAACCTCCTCGTAAAATGACTTTGAATAATTAACTATACAATTTCAGCGATTCCAATAGCTTTTCCAACACATGTCACATTGTTGTGCTCATTGAGTGGGATATTGTCGTAATTCTCATTAACCGAAATTAATTCATTATAGCCCAACTTCTTGATATATCCGCAGCCATCAACAATAAAGATTCCAATTTCACCTTGTTCAATGCTCGGCTGGAGCTTTACGAGAACCGTATCGCCGTCATGATACAACGGCTCCATGCTATCGCCGGACACTTCAATAATGACATTTGCTTTTCGGGCTTCGGGAGTATCAACTACATTTACACGCTCGGTATATTCATCATCGCCAAGCCATTGACCGGTACCGGCTGAGGCTTTCAACTCTGCCATAGGCAAGGAAATCATATGTGGCATTCCCACAACCAAGCTGCACCGCTCCAATTCAATATCCAGAACGCTGTCAACCGTTTTCCGCCCATAAAGGTCGAGAGAGCGGTATTTATTTATGTGTTGTTTTTCGATGGCTGTTAATTCAACTTCTGAAGATATAACACTGTTTCCAATCAGCCAGTCACTTGAAATGTCAAGCAACTGTGCAATTTGCTTGATAATAGCAACATCAGGCTCGCGCTTGTCTTTCTCCCAATAATTCAGCCTTGTCGGGGTTACTCCGAGACGTTCGGCAAACTGCTTTTGATTATATCCCTTGTTTTCTCTTGCCTGTTTCAATCTATTGCCAAAAGTCATTTATCTCACTCCTTTCACCATTATGATACAACTTGCAAGCCCAAATGTCAATAAAATTATTATCAAAATGCTAACTTTTTTCCAAAAACCTATTGACAGGTTATCAAAACGGTAATATAATAGAACCACATTAGCAAAACGCTAATTGATAAACGAATGGAGGTGAATATATGTTTCCAAATTTACAGGCAGAGCAAAAGAGAATGAACATGACTAATCAGCAGGTTGCCGATAAAATTGGAATGAGCCGCGTTACTTATGAAAGCAAGAAAAAAAGCGGGAGTTTTTCCGTTTCGGATTGTGCGAAACTGTGCGGTCTGTTTCATTCAACTTTTGAATATCTTTTCAGTACTACGCCAGCGATTGGCAATATCTATAATTAACCCGACCAAAAACAGCCGGCGTAGGAGGTGAGAGAGATGTGGGTAATCATTTACGCGATCGCCGTTACGGTTATAGCGATTATCCTGGCAATTAAGGCAATAAAATGGAAGGTTGCGTTTAGCGCGATGTCTTTATTTTGCCTTGAAAATTTCAGAAAGCCGACGGACAAAGAAATTGCCGACTGCTCTAAAAGAACAGTCAGCAGAATGATGGGAGTTAAGGAATAGGTAATAAACCGTTTGCGCCGAGATATGCTTTAATGATTTTAGAAACTACATTTGAAGATATTTGAATAAAAGCGGAGAGCGAGGTTGTACCAAGCTTTGTCCCAATGCCTTTTATCGTGTTCCAAATGTTGTCTTGCCTGATATTTGTAAGAAATTCATGCCCTTTTGGTGTTAAATCCTTTACAACAGCATACGTACCATCGTCAGGAATTTCTGCTTCTATCAATCCTGATAAATCGCATTGATAAAGATGATAGATGATTTCTTCATGTGAATACTTACGCAAAAGTTTATCATTCCGTTCAGGCTCATATCTGTAATATGAATCGAAATCGGTGTTTTCTTCAACCACTAATAGTATTTTTCTAACCAAATCCATATTTAATCTCAAATAATCCACCCACCCTCCGGTTTCATTCTATCACCGGCAGGGGAGAAAGTAAAGGAGGAACATAATGCCTAAAACAACCAAAATCACATTGCACACGTATCGCAAGAAAGCCGAGAACAACATGGAAGGCGTGATCAGGATATCGCCGCAGGCAGAGTCAAAACTCTATGAGCTTGCCGCGGAAACCGGCTTGTCAATCCGCACGATCGCCAGTGAGCTGATCCTGCAGGCGGCTGAGATCGTTGACATTCAGGAAGGGTGAGAACATGACCACAGAAGAAAAGCGCAGCCGTATGACGGCGATGTGCAGATTAAACAGCAAAAAGCCCTATAACGACTGTGACCGCTGCAAGCTCCGCGAATCGTGCCGCAGGACCGGACATCCGCCGGCGTACATGAAGGACGAAACCGTCGAGCTGGTTTTCAATAACGCAGTGCAGTGTGGCATCTTCCGCGACGAGCTGACCGTGGACGAAATGCGCGAGAAGCTCGTCCGGCTCTGTGACACCATCTCGTCAGAAGATTGTCTCTATGGCGCCTGTCCAATCAGCGAGAGCTGCGTCGCGTATACCGAGCATTTGCCCGAAAACGCGTCCGACGACGAAATCAAAGCCATCTTCGCCGACCTGATCCGGCGCGGCGATTTTAAGGAGGAATGATTATGCCGGAGCAGACAATCACGATCAGACTGGAGGAAGTGCCTCAGTGCGACACGGAGCTGATGTACCGGACAATCACCGCAGCGATTCACCGCCTGATGACCGACCCGAAAAACCGCGCCGATTTTGAAGCATGGAGAGAAAAAAGGAGGAACCAGCCATGAACAAACAAATCATTATAACAGCCGATTTCAGCCGGAAGAACGCCGAGCCGGAGCGAAAGCAGATAGAGCTGAGTGTGTCGGAAGATACTGCCCGGCATTTATGCAGAGTGAGTCTCAGCAGCTTGGATAAGAAACTGCTGATTGTAGGGACGCTGCTGAATTCCTGGAGCAAGCTGAACGGCTATACTGGAGTTTTTCAGCTTGTCGCTATTTCGGATTCAGAAGCAAACGAATAAAGGAGGAACCAACCATGAAAACAGAAATCGTCATCATCGTCAAAAAGCCGGGCAGACAGCCGAAAGCCCACCTGCTGGGGACGGTTAAAACCAGACATTTAGAGGACTTCCGGCGCGAGTTTACCAGAAGTATCGCGCAAACGCTGACGAACCGCAAAATCCGCGCGAGAATGAAAAGAGCGAAGAAGTACAAAAGGCACAAGTCATTCCGTGATTTCCTGCGAAACCTTCTCAATAACCACCGGCGCCGCATTGACAGCGCCGTCAACTACATTGTCGGCACACCGTCAGCGGCAGAAATCGAATACATCGGACTTGAAGATGGACAGTAATAAAAAAGCACCGTCCGAAGCGGCAACTTCATGACGGCGCAAAGATAAAACATATCAATTTCAGTATAGCGAAAAACTAATGAAAAGTCAAGGAGGAAAAACCATGTCAGTCAAAATTTCATCATTGGAAATCGAAAACGTCAAGCGGATCAAGGCGGTGCAGTTGACGCCGGGCGAGAATGGTCTGACGGTCATCGGCGGCAACAACGGGCAGGGCAAGACGTCGGTGCTGGACGCGATCGCCTGGGCGTTGGGCGGTTCCAAATACGAGCCGTCAGCGGCAAAGCGTGAGGGCTCGGTCATTCCGCCGCATCTGACAGTCAGACTCTCCAACGGCATTGTCGTGGAGCGCAAGGGCAAGAACAGCGACCTCAAGGTCATTGATCCTTCCGGCAACAAAAGCGGGCAGGCGCTGCTCAACAGCTTCATCAGCCAGTTTGCACTGGATTTGCCGCGTTTCATGAACGCCAACAACAAGGAGAAAGCCGACACGCTGCTGCAGATTATCGGTGTGGGCGACAAGCTCTATCAGCTCGAAAACGAAGAAGAACGCAAGTACAACGAGCGTCTGACGGTGGGCAGAATCGCAGACCAAAAACAGAAATATGCCGACGAAATGCCTTCCTTCCCGGACGTGCCGGACGAGCTGATATCGGCGTCCGATCTGATCATTCGTCAGCAGGAGATCCTCGCGCAGAACGGCGAAAATCAGCGCCTTCGTCAGCGAAAGGACGTGCTCGAAAGCAAGGCGAACGATCTGCAGGCGCAGATATCGAGGTTGAATCATGAGCTGACGGGCGTGTTGGCACAGCTGGAAAGTGCCAGAAAGACCGTCTCAGAACTGCACGACGAGAGCACTGCCGAAATTGAGCTCTCTATCGCGGAGATTGAGGAAATCAATCGCAAGGTGCGCGCCAATCTCGACAAGGAGAAAGCCGCCGAGGACGCGAAGCATTTCAGCAATCAGTACAGCGCGCTGACCGCCGAAATCGAGCAGCTCCGGCAGGCAAAGCGCGACCTGCTCAACCATGCGGAGCTGCCGCTGGAGGGCTTGTCGGTGCAGAACGGCGCGCTCGTGTACAACGGCTATCAGTGGGACAATATGTCCGGCTCCGAGCAGCTGCGCGTCGCTACGGCAATCGTCCGGAAGCTCAATCCGTCCTGTGGGTTTGTCCTGATTGACAAGCTCGAACAGATGGACGTCGACACGCTGCGTGAGTTTGGCGAATGGCTGGAATCGGAACGCTTGCAGGCGATCGCGACGCGCGTCTCCAAGGGCGACGAGTGCAGCATTATCATTGAGGACGGCTTTGCGGTCACGAAAGCCGTCCCTGAAAAAACCACATGGAAGGCAGGTACATTTTAATGAATATCACCAGAGGAAAAATCGCCTCGGCGCAGAAGGTCGTCATCTACGGTCCCGAAGGCATCGGCAAGAGCACCTTTGCGGCGCGATTTCCGGAGCCGCTGTTTATCGACACCGAGGGCAGCACCAAAAACATGGACGTCGCGCGTATGGACAAGCCAACGTCGTGGACGATGCTCAAAAACCAGATTGCCTACGTCAAGGCACATCCGCAGGTGTGCAAGACGCTGGTCATCGACACAATTGACTGGGGAGAGAAGCTCTGCGTCGAGGACATCTGCGCGGTTCACAACAAGCGCGGCATTGAGGACTTTGGCTACGGCAACGGCTATGTTTACGAGATGGAAGAATTTGGGCGGTTTCTCAACAGCCTGGAGGAGCTTGTCAATATCGGAATCAACGTCGTTCTGACGGCTCACGCGCAGCTGCGCAAGTTCAGCCAGCCGGACGAGTTCGGCGAATATGACCGTTGGGAGCTGAAGCTCGGCAAGAAAACCGGCTCCATGATTTCACCGCTTGTCAAGGAATGGGCGGATATGCTGCTCTTTGCCAACTACAAGACCGTCGCCGTGGCGACAGACGACAAAGGCAAGAAGTTCAAGGCACAGGGCGGCGAACGCGTCATGTACGCAACGCATCATCCTTGCTGGGACGCGAAGAACCGCCATGACTTGCCCGATTCCATGCCCTTTGATTACGCGCAGGTTGCGCATATCTTTGCGCCGGCAGCGGTTACGCCGGAGCCGCCAAATGCAGAGGATCCCTTCAAGGATATGCTTGACGAAACGCCGGAACAGCCGCCCGCGGCAGCCGTACCGGAGGGCGTTCCGGCGCCGCTTGCCGACCTCATGCGTCAGAATCAGGTCAGTGAGGAGGAGATCCGCCTTGCTGTCAGTCAGCGCGGCTACTTTCCGTTTGATATGCCCCTCGGTAATTACCCGGAGGACTTCATCAAGGGCGTGCTGATTGGCGCGTGGGAGCAGGTATACGACATGATCATCAACAACAGAGATTTACCGTTCAAATAAAAAAAGGAGAGAGATATAATGGCAGATTTTGAAAGAGAATTCGGATGGGACGACGAGATTAACAAGGAAAGCGGCGACTATGAACCGCTTCCGGAGGGCGACTACCGCTTCACCGTCAGCAAGGTGGAGCGCGCTCGCTCGCAGGGCAAGGGTAAGCTGCCGCCGTGCAACATGGCAAAGGTCACCCTGACCGTTCACGGCGCAGAGTACGACAGGGACATCACCGAAAACCTGTTGCTTCATTCCTCGCTGGAATGGAAGCTGTCGCAGTTCTTCCTGTCCATCGGCATGAAGAAGCACGACGAACCGCTGCGTATGAACTGGCCTGCGGCAATCGGCAAATCCGGCAACTGCCGCGTGACGGAGCGTGCCTTCACCAGAAACGACGGCACCACCGGCAAGACGAACGATATTGCCAAATTCTACGCCTACGACGAGGTTGTCAACGTAGTGCAGCCTGCGTCTATGCAGCAGCATTATCAGCAGCCGTCCGCACCTGCCGCGAACGTCTGGACGCCGGGCAGCTTCTGATGGAGCTGCGCCCGTATCAGCAGCAGGCAAAGGTAAGGATTTTCGAGGAGTGGTCAGGCGGCAACGACAAGACGCTCCTCGTCCTGCCTACCGGCTGCGGAAAAACAATCGTATTCGCCAAGGTGACGGAGGACTGCGTGAGGATGGGCGGCAGAGTGCTCATTCTCGCGCACCGCGGAGAATTACTTGACCAGGCAGCCGACAAAATTTTCAAGACAACCGGCTTGGGCTGTGCTGTTGAAAAGGCGGAAAGCTCCTGCCTCGGTTCCTGGTTCCGCGTGGTGGTCGGCTCGGTGCAGACGCTCATGCGCGACAAGCGGCTGACGCGGTTTCCGAAGGACTACTTTGACTATATCATCATCGACGAGGCGCATCATGCGCTTTCCGAGAGTTATCAGAAGATTTTGAAACACTTTTCGGCGGCTAAGGTGCTCGGCGTGACGGCAACGCCGGACAGGGGAGACCGCAAAAATCTCGGCACCGTGTTCGACAGCCTCGCATTTGAATACACCTTGCCGCAGGCAATCAAGGAGCATTATCTCAGCCCGATCAAGGCGGTCACCATTCCGCTGAAGCTCGATTTGTCACAGGTCAGCACACAGTCAGGCGATTTCAAGGCAAGCGACATTGATACCGCGCTCGACCCGTACCTCCATCAGATCGCCGGCGAGATGAAACACTATTGCAAGAGCAGAAAAACCGTTGTATTCCTGCCGCTTGTCAAGACTTCGCAGAAATTCCGCGACATTCTCAACAAAAGCGGATTTTCAGCCGCGGAGGTCAACGGCGACAGCGCCGATCGCGCGCAGGTGCTCGCCGATTTTGAGAGCGGAAGGTATAACGTGCTGTGCAATTCCATGCTGCTCACAGAGGGCTGGGACTGTCCGTCAGTGGACTGCATTATCGTCCTGCGCCCGACCAAGATGCGCGGCTTGTACTGTCAGATGGTCGGCAGGGGTACGCGCCTGAGCGAAGGAAAAACGGAGCTGCTCCTGCTCGATTTTCTATGGCATACAGAGCGTCACGAGCTGTGCCGTCCGGCTCACCTGATTTGTGAAAACGAGGAAGTAGCGCAGAAGATGACCGAGAACCTCGCCAAAGAGCAGGGCTGCCCGGTGGATATCGAGGAAGCCGAAAAAAAGGCGGCCAGCGATGTTGTCGAGCAGCGCGAACAGGCGCTTGCCGACCAGCTTGCCGAGATGCGCAGCCGAAAGAGAAAGTTGGTGGATCCGCTGCAGTTTGAAATGAGTATTCAGGCGGAGGATTTGGCGAGCTACGTTCCGGCTTTCGGCTGGGAAATGTCGCCGCCGACGGATAAGCAGATCAGCGCGCTGGAAAAACTCGGCATTTATCCCGATGAGATTGAAACGGCAGGCAAGGCAAAGCTGCTGCTTGACCGTCTGGGCAAGCGCCGTGAAGCCGGTTTGACGACGCCGAAGCAGATTCGCTTTCTGGAAAGGAAGGGCTTTCAGCACGTCGGCACCTGGCAGTTTTCTACAGCGAAAAGTCTCATTGACCGTATCGCCGCCAACGGCTGGCGCGTTCCGTTCGACATTGATCCATACACCTATAAGGAAGAGATTGCATGACAGAAATTCAAACAATCCTGCACTACATACACCCGGCAGACCTCAGTTATCAGGAGTGGGTCAACGTCGGCATGGCGCTCCGTCACGAGGGCTTCGACTGCGCTGTCTGGGACGAATGGAGCCGCGCCGACCGGCGGTATCACCCCGGCGAATGCGCCCGGAAATGGGAGACCTTCAACGGCGCCGCCTCTCCGGTCACCATCGGCACTTTGGTACAGATGGCAAAGGACAGGGGTATGCCCGTCCGTGAGGCGCATACCCTTGACTGGGACGACGAAATCAATTTTGAAGGCGCGGAGGCGCTTTCCACCGGCGAAGGCGAGCCGCTCAGAGAGCCGGACACATGGAACCCGGTGCAGGAGCTTGTCACCTACCTGGAAACGCTCTTTGAACCCTCCGACCACGTCGGCTACGTCACCGAAACATGGGAGAAGAAGGAGGACGGCAAGGTTAAATATCTGCCGACAAAGGGCTCCTGTGACCGCACGGCAGGCGAATTGATCGCCCTGTTGCGCAAATACAACGACGTCGGCGCGGTGTTCGGCGACTGCAATCCGCAGGCAGGCGCGTGGATCCGCTTCAATCCGCTGGATGGTAAGGGCGTAAAAAATGAGAATGTCACCGATTATCGTTACGCGCTGGTCGAATCCGACTGTATGCCGGTGGAACAGCAAAACGCCCTGATTCGTGAATTAGAGCTGCCTGTCGCCATGCTGGTTTACAGCGGCGGCAAGTCCGTCCATGCCATCATCCGCATTGATGCGGCAAATTATGACGAGTACCGCAAGCGCGTCGATTATCTGTACAACATCTGCCGTCAGAATGGTCTGGAAATTGACCGCCAGAACCGCAATCCTTCGCGCCTGAGCCGTATGCCGGGCGTGACGCGCGGCGACAAAAAGCAGTATATCCTCGGCGCCAATCTCGGCAAGCGCGATTTTGAGGAATGGCGCGACTGGATAGAGAGCATGAACGACGATTTGCCTGACTATGAAAACCTCGCCGATTATTTTGACAATCCGCCGGCATTGGCGCCGCCGCTGATTGACGGCGTGCTCCGTCAGGGACACAAGATGCTGATTGCGGGACCTTCAAAGGCGGGCAAGTCCTTCGCCCTGATTGAGCTGGCTATCGCAATCGCGGAAGGCAAGCCGTGGTTCGGCTGGAACTGCGCCAAGGGCAAAGTCATGTATGTCAATCTGGAGCTGGACAAGGCGAGCTGTTATCACCGTTTTATCGACGTATACAAGGCGCTCGGTCAGTCTCCCGACAACGTCAGCAGCATTGATATCTGGAACCTGCGCGGTATGTCGGTGCCAATGGACAAGCTCGCACCTATGTTGATACGCCGCGCCGCCAAAAAGGGCTTTATCGCCGTTATTATCGACCCGATTTACAAGGTGCTCACCGGCGACGAGAACAGCGCCGAACAGATGGCGCGCTTCTGCAATCAGTTTGACAAGGTGTGCAACGAGCTCGGCTGCTCCGTTATCTACTGTCACCATCATTCCAAGGGCAGTCAGACCGGCAAGCGCAGCATGGACAAGGCTTCCGGCTCCGGCGTTTTCGCGCGCGATCCCGACGCGCTGCTGGATTTCTCGGAGCTGGAAATCACCGAAAATCTGTTCATTCAGCAGGAGAACGCCGAGATTTGCAAGGTCATGGAAAACTGGATCGCGCGCTTCCAGCCGATTGACAACGTGTGCTCTCAGGACGACCTCTGTTCCGCGACGGCAATGCTCGAAATCGCCCGTAAAACGCTCCCTGAGCGCACGTTCTCGCTGATGATGAAAGAGGTCGATAAGGCTAAAAAAGCCGTCAGAAAGCGCCGAGCATGGCGCATAGAAGGCACGCTCCGCGAGTTTCCGCGCTTCGAGCCGCTCAACCTCTGGTACAGCTATCCGATACATCTTCCGGACAGCAGCGGCGTCCTCGCGGACTGCGATTTTGACGGTGAGCGCAACTCCAAAAACTCTCCCTTCCAGAAGAATTTCAGCAACAAAAAATCCAAGGAGGAGAAAAAAGAGGCGCGCATTGAAGCCCTGGAAACCGCCTTTTCCGGCGTCCAGGAGGACGGAAAAGCGGAGATTAAGGACCTTGCAAGTTACCTCGGTGTGTCCGAAAAATCCGTTCGCAGACGTTTGAAAGAGCATGGCGATTTCTGGATTGACGGCGGCGAAACTGGTTTGAAGGACAAGGGACAAAATCGAATAATTGTCCCTTGTCATTAGGGACAAAAATCGAAAATGTCCCTGTCCTTGAACTGGGACAAAATCGAATTTTATCGAAAATGTCCGAGCATGGGACAAAATCGAATATTTATCGAAAGTGTCCGAGGGACAGACACGACTATTATTATAAATAATAAATTTTTTGTCCCAAAGGACGGACAAAAAATTATTTTACAATAATGACCGCGCGAGGAGGCGCGAGACATGACGACAACATTCTTCATTGCGATGGAGCCGCCGACCGTCACGGCGCAGGAACATAAGGTGACGGTCATTCACGGCATTCCGCGTTTTTACGACACGCCCGCACTCAAGGACGCCCGGGACAAGCTGGCGGCACACCTCTCCAAGCACACGCCCGATCGCCCGTATACCGGAGCGGTCAGACTGCTGACGAAGTGGTGCTTTCCGCTGAGCGGCAGCCACCGTGACGGCGACTGGCGCACATCAAAGCCCGACACCGACAACCTCCAGAAGCTGCTCAAGGACGTGATGACGTCTCTCGGCTACTGGAAGGACGACGCGCTGGTCTGCTCCGAAATCTGCGAGAAGTTCTGGGCAGCCACGCCGGGCATCTACATCCACATCGAGGAGCTCAGCAAAAATGGATATTCAGCGAGTGAAATTTAACCTCGGCAGACAAGTGCTCTTTCGCGGCAAACCCTACCGCATGACCGCCTGCGTCATGCGCCCCGGAAACGGCGGCTTTTACTTTCAGGCAGAGCTGAAAGACGCAAAAGCAGAAAGCAGCCTTGTCATCGCCGATCTCAAAGAAGTGGAGGAACACAAGAATGATTAATTTTATCATTGGACTATTCATCGGCGCCTTTCTCGGCGTGACAATCATGGCACTGTTCAGCATGGCAAAAGACACCGAGCCGCCGAAGGGGAAGCCGGCGAAACTATGGTTAAGCGGAAATATTTGCAGATACAAGGGCGACGTTTATACCATCATCGGCATGACACCTGGCGATCATCAGACTTGGACGCTGCTGGAAAATGAAAACGGAAAAGTGATCGCCCCGACTGAGGAATTGGAGGAGGTGGAGGAATGAGCGCGATTATTAAGGGCATGAGTTTGCCGAAACACGCAGATGTGAACGGTGAGAAGGATACCGCTTACAAGTGTCTTATTTTGGCACACCCTGACAATTCCGTTGAACTGGTGATTGATACCGCGTTTGCAAGTCCATACGATAACGGACACAACATTCAGCGTTATCCCCTCACTGAGATTCCTACTCCGCACGGCAGTCTGATTGACGCGGACGAACTCATGAAAAAACTCGAAAGGCATCGTGATATGTGCGGCGATATTGAAACACAATATGCGTTTGATACGGCTATTCGTATTTTACGCAATATTCCTACAATCATCGAAGCGGAGGGTGTCAATGCGTAAACGAATTATTGATGTTTGTTGCGGTAGTAAAATGTTCTGGTTTGATAAGGATAACGCAGACGTTGAGTTTTGCGACAATCGCGTTGTGCCTCTGACAGAATACTACCCGAAACGTTTTATTGAGGTAAGCCCGGACACTGTATGTGATTTTACTGATTTGCCTTTTGATGATAATTCGTTCTATCTGGCCGTGTTTGACCCGCCACATTTACAGTGGGCAGGAGATACGAGCATTATGGCTTTGAAATACGGAAAACTAAAAGGTGACTGGCGAGCAATGCTGACAGCTGGTTTTAATGAGTGTATGCGTGTGTTGCGCCCAAACGGAGTTTTGATTTTTAAATGGAGCGAGATACAATTTCCGCTATCTGAAATTCTTACGCTATTCTCGCAAAAGCCTTTATTTGGTAATCGTATGATAAAGCGAGGTAACAAAACACATTGGCTCGCATTTATGAAAGCGGAGGTGGGCGAGGGATGAATCACGACGCGACGCACTGCGACGACTACAAGGTGAACAAATGCCCTAAAAAGTGCTATCGAGCACAGTTGACGCAGGATTTAAGGGAAAGACATGATTTGCTTTTCGTACCGATTAGCTGGGAAAATTTCAAAGGGACGAATGAATGTCCGATGAAAGAGGAGGTGAGCGAGTGATGGCGAAATGCAGAAACTGTTTGCATTGGGAAGGCCAGACAATGCCAACTAAACTAACCATCGAAGCCGCCATTATCGAGCTGAACCGCCTGAAATCGCAGGAGCGCATGGACATTGACCGCGAACGGCTGACGGCGGCGGTTGACGTGCTGAAGGACGCGGCGCAATTCCGAATTAAGAGAATGCTTGTCGAAAACAAAGAGGGCGGACTTGAGTGTTCTGCCTGCGGTACTACAATTGATGTCTGTCCCAACTCTGAAGAACACTTTTGCTATAACTGTGGTCAAGCCATAGACAGGAGCGACTACGTATGAAAAGGCTCTGCACCATCGGCGCTGTTCTTTGCGGAGCGTCTACAATCGTCTCGGCGATTCACGACAATTCACTGTCGTTCCTGCTGTTTCTGTTCTTCACGGCGGCGTTCATTTTTATTCTGACTGATTAACCAACCCCCGGCACCGCGCCTCTGCCGGTTAATGATTATACAACAACAAATAACATCAATTGCGTGCAAATCTATTCCCACCGGTGCGGCGGTGGGTGGGAGGTGTGCCGGTGGGCACTTTCTCCGTGTGGACAGGTTCATCTGACGGCGGACTTCTGTGCCCGCGTCGGAACGGCATCTGATGGTAACGCCTTCCGGCAGCAAAATGCCGCCCTCCTGAGAGAGCGGCACGGAGTTATTCCGGCTTGTCGCGGCAAAGTTCATCAAGAGTGACGCCAAGAGCGTCAGCAAGCTTGATGGCGTTGTCGACGGTACATTTGTCGCGGCGGATGATTTCTTCAACTGTCCGTTTTGGTAAGCCAGCCAAATCGGCGAGCTGTTGCACGGTCAGCCCTTTTTCTATGCGGATAGCTTGCGTGTTCACATAATCACTTCCTTTTGATGAGCATAATCAGCACGGCGGCAGATAAAACTGCACTGATTAAAGACGAAACGATTTGGATAATATCAAGAATCATATCTGTTGACAAATAGCAAAAGAACAAGTATAATTACCGTAGAGGGAAACCTCGGAGGGGATTGCTCCCCTCTTTGGTTTGTGCCTACTACTGGAAAATCGCTTTCAGAATCCCTGCGACGAGATTGATTAAGGCGGTTACCAGTGAAAGAATCGCGGTAATGAGGATGTACTTGTCCTTGTTACCGTTTTTCTTTTGCGGTTTCTTTGCCATTTGCTTACCTCCTTTCTCTCTTTGATGTATATATTATACCACAAAAATTAGTGGTTGTCAATACATTGATTAAAAAAATCCGCATAGAATCTGACTTTTTTCGAGGTGATCGTTATAGCAGGACACAACAAAATTGACTTCACCTTTGCACGACGTCTGGAACAGCTCATGACCGAGCGCGGTCTTTATCCAAAAGATGTAGCGCGTTTGACAGGCATCCGGCGACAAAGGATCCATGAATATGTTTCCGGTACACATCAGCCGAACGCGTTTATCATCAAACAGATTGCCGAAGGGCTAAATGTAAGTGCTGACTGGCTTCTTGACATAAAAAAT
>JAFUUV010000089.1 GCA_017471345.1 Ruminococcus sp. | reverse complement strand
GTCCGTGATCGCGGCGTCCACCGCCGGGTTTACGGGCGCAGATCTGGAAAACCTGCTCAATGAAGCGGCGCTGCTTTCTGCCCGCCGCGGCAAGAAAGCGATCACCATGGAAGAGATCGAGGAAGCGACCATCAAGGTTGTCGTCGGCGCGGAGAAGAAAACCAAGGTTATGAGCGAGAAGGAAAAGAAGCTCACCGCCTATCACGAGGCAGGTCACGCGATTCTCTTCGATGTCCTCGAAACACAGGATCCCGTGCACGAGATTTCCATCATTCCGCGCGGAATGGCAGGCGGTTACACCATGCCGTTGCCCACCGAGGATAAATCCTACAACTCGCGCAAGGAAATGCTGGAGGATATCGTGGTATCACTCGGCGGTCGTGTTGCGGAGGCGTTGATTCTCGACGATATCTCCACCGGCGCTTCCAATGATATTGAGAAGGCAACAAAGACCGCGCGCGCTATGGTCACCAAATACGGTATGACCAAGGAGCTGGGCTGTGTCAACTACGGCTCTGAGAGCGGCAGCATCTTCCTTGGCAGAGATATGGCGCGTACACAGGATTACTCCGAGGCAACTGCCGCCAAAATTGATGAGCTGGTTCTGCAGATTGTCAATAACGCATATGAGCAGGCGGAAAAGCTTCTCAGCGAGAACATCGATAAGCTGCATGAAATCGCTGCTTATCTCATCAAGCATGAGAAGATGAGCGGTGCGGATTTCGAAGCAGTCATGAACGGCACTTATGTAGAGCCGGAGGAACCTGAGGAAGCAGAGGATGAAATTCCTGTTCTTGAGGAAGAAAATTCTGTAGAAGAATAATAAAAATGGAGGCGTGCAAACGCTTCCATTTTTTTAGTAAAGTGCTCGAACAAACTTGCGAAATCGTGTTGCATTTTTCGCCGTCATATGATATACTATATGCATAGAAATGAAGGTGGACTATTATTTATGTCACTTGAAAAAATTGTCGTCAAAGGCGCAAAAGAACATAATTTAAAAAATATTGATGTCGAAATTCCGCGCAACAAGCTTGTCGTCATTACCGGCTTGTCAGGCTCCGGCAAGAGCTCGCTGGCGTTTGATACCATATACGCCGAGGGACAACGCCGCTATGTCGAAAGTCTCTCGTCCTATGCGCGGATGTTCCTCGGACAGATGGACAAGCCCAATGTGGAGAGCATCGAAGGCCTATCACCGGCAATTTCCATCGACCAAAAGACAACATCAAAAAATCCGCGTTCGACGGTCGGCACCGTCACGGAGATTTATGATTATCTTCGTCTGTTATACGCGCGTATCGGTGTACCGCACTGTACCGTCTGCGGCAGAGAAATCCGTCAGCAGACCGTGGATCAGATTGTCGATAAAATCCTGACTTACCCCGCCGGAACCAAAATTCAGGTCATGTCGCCTGTGGTGCGCGGCAGAAAGGGAGAGCACGCCAAGGTGCTTGACGCTGCGCGCAAAGCAGGCTTTGTGCGCGTGCGTGTGGATGGTATCGTTTACGATTTGCAGGAAAAAATTCCCATAGAGAAAAATAAAAAACATAATATTGAGATTATCGTTGACCGTCTTGTTATCAAGCCGGAGATTGCCTCACGGCTTTCGGACAGCATCGAAACGGCTTCCAAGCACAGCGGCGGTATCATCATGGTTAATTTCGGCGAGGAGGATGTGGTTTTCTCGCAGAAGTATGCCTGTCCCGACCACGGCGTCAGCATCGAGGATTTAACGCCGCGGATGTTTTCCTTCAACAATCCCTTCGGCGCGTGCCCAAAATGTACCGGTCTGGGTGTATTTCTGAAAATTGATGAAGATAAAATTATTCCTGACAAGAATAAAAGCATTCGGGAAGGCGGTATCAAAGGCGGCGGATGGGCGATGGAAGGCAGCACCATCGCGGCGATGTACTATGAAGCCATGGCGCGTCATTATCAGTTTTCACTCAGCCAGCCGATTCGTGAGATTCCGGATGCTGTGGTGCAAAAAATCCTCTACGGTACCGGCGACGAAAAACTGACGATTCATCGCAAGTCGGTCTACGGCAGTGGTACCTACGAACAGCCCTTTGAAGGCGTGATTACCAATCTTGACCGCCGTTACCGTGAAACCTCATCCAACTGGATTAAGGACGAAATCCGCACCTATATGACGGAAATCCCCTGTGACGACTGCCATGGTGAGCGTCTGAGCAAAGAGAGTCTTGCCGTAACTGTCGGCGGTATTAATATCTCCGATTTTTGTAAAAAGAGCGTGGTAGATGCGCTTGACTTCATTCAGAGCTTGACGCTTACCGAAAAGGAACAGATTATCGGCGCAGAAATTATCAAGGAGATTATCGAGCGCCTGAACTTTCTCAAAAGCGTTGGCTTGGGTTATCTCACTCTATCACGGAGTTCCGGTACCCTCAGTGGCGGCGAGAGCCAGCGAATCCGCCTTGCCACGCAAATCGGCAGTTCGCTGATGGGCGTACTTTATATTCTTGACGAGCCGAGCATTGGTCTGCATCAGCGTGACAATGAAAAGCTTCTTGCTACCCTCAAACGGCTGCGTGACCTCGGCAACACCGTGATTGTGGTTGAGCATGATGAAGACACGATGTATGCCGCCGACGCGATTGTGGACGTCGGTCCCGGTGCCGGTATCCATGGCGGACAGATTGTCTGCACCGGCGATGTGGAAGCCATCAAGGCGTGCGAGCAGTCTGTTACCGGTCAGTATCTCAGCGGTAAACGCGCTGTGCCCGTGCCCAAAACCCGCCGCAAGGGAAACGGTAAGTTCCTCGAAATCCGCGGCGCAGCGGAAAATAACCTCAAGAAAATAAATGTCAAAATTCCACTTGGCGAGTTAGTCTGCGTCACCGGCGTGTCCGGCTCCGGCAAGAGCTCGCTGATTAATGAGATTCTTTATAAAACACTTGCGCGTGAGCTGAACCGCGCGAAAACCATTTCCGGCAAGCACAAGGAAATTCGCGGTATCGAGCATTTGGACAAGGTGATTGAAATCGACCAGAGTCCCATCGGCAGAACACCGCGCTCCAATCCGGCAACCTATACCGGTTTGTTCACCGACATCCGTGCGCTGTTTGCGACGACGCAGGATGCGAAGATGCGCGGTTTTGATCAGAGCCGCTTCTCCTTTAACGTTAAGGGCGGCAGATGCGAAGCCTGTCAGGGTGACGGCATCATCAAAATTGAGATGCATTTCCTTTCGGATGTGTACGTGCCGTGTGAGGTCTGCAAAGGCAAGCGATACAACCGCGAAACCCTCGAAGTCAAGTACAAGGGTAAGAGCATTTCCGATGTGCTGGATATGAGCGTTGAGGAAGCGATGGAGTTCTTTGCCAATATTCCGAAGCTGTACCGCAAGCTCAAAACACTCTACGACGTTGGTTTGGGCTACATTAAACTTGGTCAGCCTGCCACCACGCTCTCGGGTGGTGAGGCGCAGCGTGTCAAGTTAGCGACGGAGCTGTCCAAACGCAGTACAGGCAGAACGATTTATATTCTTGACGAGCCGACCACCGGTCTGCATATCGCCGATGTCCACCGCTTGGTAGATGTTCTGCAGTTGTTGGTGGAAGGCGGCAATACGGTGGTGGTGATCGAGCATAATCTCGATTTAATCAAAACCGCTGACCATATTATCGACCTCGGACCCGAAGGCGGCGATATGGGCGGTCGTATTATCGCGCAGGGTACTCCCGAGCAGGTCGCCGAAAACGAGAATTCCTTTACGGGTATTTATCTGAAACCGCTTTTAAAGAAATAAGTACGCAGGGTTCCGTCACTTGACGCGAACCCTGCGTATTTTTTATCCTTCGTCTGTCTGTACCTTTGCCAGCTGTTTTTGCATTTGTCTGGTGCGAACGCCGACGAGGGTGTCCAGCTCGCGGTTGGCTTGGTCAAGGCGGTTTTGCGTTTTTTCGAGAACGTCGGCAAAGCTGTCAAATTCCTTTTTCACGCCGCGCAGTACCTCCCAGACCTCGGCGCTTCGCTTTTGCACCGCAAGGGTACGGAAGCCCATTTGCAGGGCGTTCAGCAGTGCTGCCATGGTACTCGGACCGGCAAGGCTGACCTTGTATTTACGCTGCAGTTCTTCCACCATGCCGCGGTTGACAACTTCGCTGTAGAGCCCCTCGAAGGGCAAAAACATGACGGCGAAATCGGTAGTGTACGGCGGATCAATGTACTTGTCGTGAATATCCTTTGCTTCGCTGCGAATCGTATTCAGCAGAATTTTTTCACACGCTTCCATTTGCGTTTTGTCGCCGCTTTCAACGGCGTTGCGCAAGGCAAGGTAGGTATCGCCGGGAAACTTAGAGTCAATCGGCAGATAGATAAAGCCATCGTCTGCAGGCAGCTTTACCGCGAATTCCACGCGGTTACGCGAGTTCTTCTTGGTAGCGGCGTTCTCCTCATACTGCGAAGGGGAAAGAATTTCCGCAAGAATGCTGCCAAGCTGAACCTCACCTAAAATACCGCGCGTTTTGACATTTGAGAGTACTTTTTTAAGGTCGCCGACGCCGAGCGCGAGATTCTGCATTTCGCCCAAACCCTTGTACACTTGTTCCAAACGCTGGCTGACCAGCGAAAAGCTGTGGTTAAATTTATCATCCAGACTTTTATTGAGCTTTTCATCCACGGTAACGCGCATTTCCTCTAACTGCCGGTTATTGTCCGACTGTATGGCATCTAAACGTTTTTCTACGGTGAAGCGGATGCCTTCAAGCTGCCGTTGGTTAGAGGCAGAAAAGCCCTGCAACCGGTGTTCCAGCATACCGCCCATCGCACTGATGGAATTTTGCGTTTGTGCGGTTAACTCCTGCCGCAGCGCGCTTTGCTGCCGTGCGTTGTCTTCGTTGATACGGCGTATCAGCAATTCTTCATCAATAGTATTTTGATTCTTCTTTAGAATAATAATCAGCAGCGCAACAAGCAGCAGTATGGTTACGATGCCGACAATCAGCAAGGCTGTTTCCATATCATCAACTCCTTGCTGTGATTATACCACAACATAGGCGTCAAGGCAAGCGAGCACAGGGCAATAAAATGGACAATGCTCTATGAGAAAATACTTTCAATCCGCTTATAACAGCTTTGCGGCGAGTACAAAAAGCGCTCTATGTGTGTCTCTTCTGAAAAATATACCGGCGGCTGTGCGCGGCACGTATCTTCAAAGGTATCAATGATAATGAGTTTGATTTTCATTTTATCGGGAATGATGCTCTTGATATACACACTCGCCTGCTGTCCGGCGGCGACACCGTCGCGGCTTTCGGCAAGTCCGGCGAGGTTGGGAGTCAGTTCTACAAAGACACCGTAGGGTTCTACGCTGCGGATAATGCCCGAGACGGTTTCACCGGCGCAAAATTGCGCAGCGTTTTCCTCCCATGTGCCAAGCAGCTCCTTGTGGCTCAGGCTGATTCTGCCGTTTTCGCGCGAGCGTACAATCGCGCGGATATCCATTCCGGTGTAAAAGCGCTCTTTGGGGTGCTCAATCCGCGATACAGAGATTGCGTCAATCGGCATCAGCGCAACAATGCCGCAGCCGATGTCCGCAAACGCGCCAAAGCTTTCAAGGTGTGTCACTCTTGCGTCAATCACATCGCCTTTGCGCAGCGACGAAATATATTCCTCCATACAACGCCGCTGTGCCTTTTCGCGGGAAAGCAGGGCAAGCTCGTTGCCATCCTTATCCTTGTCAAAGCCGGTTACGGTAAAGCACACCGGTCGGTTAACGCGCGAGAGTATCGCGATGTCTCTGACGCTGCCGTCACGGATGCCGACGGCGCCCTCCTCACGCGGAATAAAGCCCTTCATACAGCCGAGGCTGACAGTCAGGTTATGCTCCGCGTCACACATGACGGCTCTTGCTTCCAAAATTGTACCCTGTGCCGCTGCTTCATGCAGCAATCGCGGGCTATTCAGCACACGTGTGTTATCCTCCTGCAAGGACAGCCGTCCCTCCGGCAAAAATTCTGTCATTTTTTATTACCTCCATGATTTGCGGTTACATGAAAGCATATGAAAATTTTCGAGAGGTTATGTATAGATTGCAATTTCCGGTAGAATATGTTATGATGAAATCAGTAGAGAAGGGTGGGTTGACAATGCAGGCAAAACCGATTATCGCCTTAATGTACGACTTTGATCGCACGCTCAGTACGCGTGATATGCAGGAATTCAGTTTTATTCCCAGTCTCGGCATGGACAGCCGTACTTTCTGGGATTTTGCCAATGTACTCGGCACACGCGAGCATATGGACTCCATTCTCGCATATATGTACGCGATGGTGCGCATTTCCGAGGACAAGGGACGACCGCTGCGCCGTCAGCAGCTCGTTGAAATGGGACGCAGCGTAGAATTTTTTGACGGGGTAGAGGACTGGTTTGACCGTATTACCGCCTTCGGCGCTTCTTGCGGCGCACAGGTGGAGCATTATGTGATTTCTTCCGGCATGAAGGAGATTATCGAGGGAACCTCCATCGCTTCCGCGTTCCGCAGTATTTTTGCCTGCGAGTTTCTCTACGACCGCGAGGGGAAGGCAGTCTGGCCGAAAACCGATGTCAACTACACAAACAAAACGCAGTTTGTCTACCGCATCAACAAGGGCGTTCTTGATGTTGCGAATGACATTGACCTCAACCGCTCCATGCCGGATGACAGCAAGCGCGTGCCGTTCTGCAATATGATTTATATCGGCGACGGGCTCTCCGACGTACCGTGTATGAAAATGATGAAGGCTTACGGCGGTTATTCCATCGCGGTCTATCAGGACAGAAAGCGTGTGGAATCACTTCTTGAGCGCAACCGTGTTGATTTTATCTATCCTGCCGATTACCGCGAGGGCAGCGGACTGGATATCACGGTTCGCAATATCATCCGAAAAATGGCAATAAGCGAGGTGCTCTATCACGAGAATGTCTCGCAGAAAAAAGCAACTTGGTAAAAGTGCGATAGCGGAAAGGCAAAACGTCTTTCCGCTTGCTATTTAACTGTAATAATCCGCAATACGGCGCAGCTTCTTTTCTGCCGCCTTGATATGGCGGCAGACGGTGGAGTTTGACAGCCCAAGCTGTTGAGCAATCAGTTTTTGCGGAATACCTGCGTAGTAACGCGTCAGACAGGTGCGCTGCAGCTCTGTCAGCGATCCGTCCAATGCCTTACGCAGTATCATTTGCATACGGCGATGAGCGTCACGGTTGCCGTGTTGATCGTAATGTTTGCTGAGCAGATAACATAGCTTATTTTCATTGATGTCGTTGATGGACAATATCGGATTTTTACGCGGCATGGTGGTGCCTTTCCAGCAGCAACGCGGCGGTTTCCGTGCATTCGCGATAGTATTGACGGTATAGTGACAGCTTATCATCCAGCTCTTTTTTATGTGCGGCTCGCGCGTGGCGGCGTTCATTTTTAAGTTTTTCAATCACAGCAGCTAACTGTGAGGCAGTTTCTGAGTATTCCTGAGACCATTTGAGGTAATTCATCTATTTTCCTTCCTTTATATATGATGTTTCTCCTCTTGTCAGGAAGCCTGACGGGGCGATTCGGACTTCCTGTACTTCTATTATAACGCATTTTTTCGGAAAAAGCAAACGTTTGTTCTATATTTTTGAAAAAATTTCAAATATTCGTTCGAAATTCTTTTTCGGAATTAAGCTGTGTCAAAAACAAGATGAGTTTTTTGTGCAAATTGTCAGATGACATCTTAAAAAAGCGAGCTATCCGAGGAAATCTTCGGTTTTTCTCAAAAATACTATACAAAGTTTATGCTACAATTCTGTGCAACCTGTCCTTTTTGCTGTCAAGAAAGGACAAATCCGTCATTTTCCTCTTGAAAATGACGGAAAAATTTTGTATAATAAATATAAAGAAAAGAGGGAATACCGCATAAATACTGAATTTCTGCTAAATTCTCTGTTTTTGGCATACTTTGGTAAAATGCAATGCTCGTTTAGAGACATTCATTTTCATAAAACACACAATCGCGAGGCAGGCTGTTTTTGACAGCCTGCTTTGCGTTTAAAGCTTGTCATAGAGTAAAAATAATGGTACAATATCATTGCAAGATTTTATAAATTGAGAAGGAGGCTTTTATGAAGATAAAAATCACTACCGACAGTACGGCGGATCTTTCGCCGGAACTGCTCAAACACTATGACATCAGCGTGGTGCCCCTGTATGTCGTGATGGGCGACAAAATCCTCAAGGATGGTATCGAGGCAACTCCTGAGGATATCTACACCTTTGTAGATGAAACAGGCAAGCTGCCCAAAACCTCCGCGCCAAATCTCAACGATTTTCTGAGTATGTTCCGCAACTGGCGCAAGCAGGGTTTTAACGTGGTGCATTTCAACATCAGCTCCGATTTTTCCAGTTCACACGCCACCGCTCGGATGGCTGCGGAGGAGGTCGGCGGCGTGGAGGTTGTCGATACGCGCAATCTGTCCACCGGTTCCGGCTTGTTGGTGCTGCACGCCTGTGAAATGGCGCAGAACGGCGCCACCGCCGCACAGATTGCCGAGGAGTGCCGCGCTTTGGCAGGCAGGGTAGAGGCAAGCTTTGTGGTGGACAGCATTGACTATCTGCGCATGGGCGGACGGTGTTCCTCAGTTGCCGCTCTCGGCGCGAATTTGCTTAAGCTCAAGCCGTGTATCGAGGTGATTGACGGCAAGATGGTTTCCGGCAAAAAGTTCCGCGGCAGAATCGAAAAGGTGATTATTAATTATGTCACTGAGCGTCTGCAGAACCGTGACGATATCGACAAACACCGCGTTTTTATCACCCATACACGCTGTTCCGAGGAGGTTGTCGAGCAGGTGCGTGAAACGATTTTACAGCTTGCGCCTGATTTTCAGGAAATCCTTGAAACCACCGCCGGCTGCACTGTGACCTCACACTGCGGTCCGGGTACGCTCGGCGTACTCTTTATCAGAAATCGATAATTGAGTCCCTAAAGGAACCGTCATCCCCTTAGCAAGTGTTTTTTAACAAAAAAGAAACATCCCTGAGAGCCGCTGCTCTCAGGGATGTTTTAAGGTTATTCGAAATTATTCTTCCCAGTTGTGCCAGACGTTCTGAATGTCGTCGTTGTCGTCAAACATATCGAGCATTTTCTGCATCTTGACGGCAACTTCCTCATCCTCAATCTTGGTGTAGGTGTCGGGCACCATTTCCACCTCAGCGGAAACAAAGGTGTAGCCAAGCTTTTCGAGGTCATCTCTGACCGCGCTGAAATCCTCCGGCTCGGTGTAGATGGTAAAGACATCGTCGTCTGCCTCAAAATCAGCGGCGCCGACTTCCAAGGCGTCGGTCATAACCGCGTCCTCATCCTTGTCCAAATCCTCGCGCTCAATCACGAGTACGCCCTTCTGCTGGAACATGAAGCTGACACAGCCCTGCGTGCCCATGTTGCCGCCGAATTTATCGAAGTAATGTCTGACCTCGCCGGCAGTACGGTTGCGGTTGTCCGTCAGCGCTTCAACGATAACGGCAACGCCGCTCGGACCGTAGCCCTCATAGGTGACAGCCTCGTAGTTGGTAGCGTCGTTATCATTCGCGGCCTTCTTGATAATGCGCTCAATATTGTCGTTGGGCACATTTGCCGCCTTTGCCTTTGCGATGGTATCGCGCAGCTTGGAGTTGACGTTAGGGTCAGCGCTGCCGCCGGTTTTGATGGCAACAATCAGTTCTCTGCCGATTTTGGTGAAAACCTTCGCGCGAGCCGCGTCG
>JAFUUV010000088.1 GCA_017471345.1 Ruminococcus sp. | reverse complement strand
TCCGCGCCACCGTGCCTGAAATCATACTTTCAGAGGCTCATTGTCAAGCGAACCGTGGAATAAATGCGCTCTCGCATAGCAACTTTGTATCATATTTGTCGTTCTTTTCATTCGGCTTTTTGCCTGCGTTTTTTGTCTATTTTTTCGGGGAGGGCACAGTCAGGCTGAACGCCGCGCGTCGGGCGCCGTAGTCATGGCGTTCGGCGCCACCGGTACGGTTGACGCGCGCCGGCAGCTGCAGCCAGTCATCCCATTCGCCGTTCTGATTCATGCGCTGAAGGACGATTCGCTTGTCGAATGGCTCATTCTTCACGGCTGTTCCCTCTTTTCAAGCCGCATCTGCATCATGAAATCACGCGCAATCCGGCGGTACCGCGCTTCACTGCTCGCGCTCATGACGCCGCGGTTATCGTACAGCTCCGCCGCAATCATCACACCAAGCTCCTTTGCTCTCGGATCCTCGCGGTCATAGTCCTCGTGGATTGCCGATTGCAGAAAGCGGTCAGCGGCAGGAAGCTGCCTGTTGATATTGCGCAGGACAATCTCGTCCGGCGTGTCCTCATAGCCGAGGTAGTCCAGCACATCCTGCGCCGTTACCTGAAATTCAGCCACCTGCCCTCACCTCCTGATTAAGCGGTCACCGTTACGGTTGCGTACTTGTAAGCATCTGCGTCCTGCTTGACGAAATCGTTTCGGATAATGCCTCTGATGAGCGCGCCGTTCTTTGCGAACGCGTTGAAGCCTTCCACGGCAGCAGTGTCGCTGACGGCGATTTCGAGCTTCTGACGGTCAAACATCTTGATTGCCTCGGTCAGCTCGCCGACGATAAAGGGAATGACGATGCTGCTGTTGGCGCCTGCTGCGCTTGCCCAAATGCTGTTGGGCACTACAACCACCTCGCGCACCTTGCCGCCGATGCAGACCTGCATCTTCTTGGGATCGGAAGGAACGGGATTGAGCAGCGGTCTGTGCTGGGAATCCTCGAGCGAATCCAGCCAGTTCATACCGTCGTCGTTGGTGTAGATTTTGCTGTCATAGGCGGAGCCGACAGTGACGTTGACCAGCTTTTTCAACCCCTTGAGGTCGGTGATCGCCACAGGCGTCACGCCGGTAATGAGCTTGCTGAGCACCCTGTTGTTGATGGTGGCGACGCGCTGTCTGCCGAACCAGCGGACGAGCTCTGCTCTGATGTTCGCGGAAGAATCGGCGAGCAGATCCCTTGTGACCGGAATGAAACCGCCCTTGTCGGTGATGTTGTAGTTGATCGGCAGATAGGTGGGCGCCGCGATGTTCGGAACGTCCTCGCCTTCCTCGAAATCGACGAAGCCGTTGCAGGAGGCTTTCGTCTGGAAGGTGCGTCTGCCCTTGTTGGTGGTGACGTTCTCGGTGGAGATGTAATTCTCAAAGGAGAACTCCGCCTCCTTGAAATGCTCGATCTCCGTGCGGATGTCTTCGGGAACGGTATAACCGCCGTCGGCGTTTACGCCCTCGCTCATCGGCGTAACGGTGCCGTCCTTGCGCACCATACCGCGGATCGTGGACGCGAATTTCTCTGTCACGTCCTTTTCGGCTTTCTTGTCGATCTGCTCGCCGCTGAGCTTCTTCGCTTCCTTCTGCTCACGCTCGAACAAACGCTTCTCTGCGTCATACTCCTTTTCGAGCGCGTCGGCTTCGTCGAGGAGCGCCGTCGCCTTGGCGACGTCCTTGCCCTCGCCGTCTGCGAGGAACGCCTTTGCCTGGTTGGTCTTGTCGTTGATACGCTCACGCAGGTCCTTCATTTTCTTGTTCAGTGTTACCATGGATTATTCCTCCCTGAAATTCATTTCTTTGATTCTGATTCTGGCGTTCAGCTCGTCGATTGCCGCTCTGTCGTCAATTTTTTCATACTGTTTTCTCGTGCCGGCGTTCGTCTGACACGGCACCGCAACAAAGGACACCTCATAGGCATCGGTGCAATCCGTAATCAGCGCTCGGCAGGTCTTGCCGCTGTATTCCTGCCCCTTGCGGTGCGGACACAGATTGAACGCTTTGCCGCACACGCTGCATGTCATGCCCGATGTGGCAAAGCCGACGGAAACCTCTTTCTTGATACCGGCTTTGATTTCCGCTATCAAATCGGCGTTTCCGGCGTTCACCATGTAGCAGTGTGCCATCAGCGTCGTCAGCGGTTCGCCGAGCGCCGTCTGTTCGCCGTTCTGCTCGCAGACTGTGTCGTAAATACGTGCCTTCTGGTTCTGAGCGCTGGGTTTGTGGTCGAAAATAATCGTCCTGCCCCTCAGCTGCTCCGCAAGGCTTTCCACCGCGTTTTTCGTCAGCGGCTCAAAGTCGCGGTCAATCTCCGGCGCGTTGCTGACAACGGCGATTTTGAACAGGTACACGTCCTCCGCCTTCAACGGCTCCAGCGTATAGGCGTTAATCTTTTTCAGCTCGTCGTCTGTGGCGGCGAGAGCGCCAACCTTGGCGGTTTTCTGAATCATGCCGTCTTTCATGCTCACTCTCACCCCCTTTCCGCTGATTCAATGTCTTTGAGATAGATGGTCGCGCTGTTGACGATAAGGTCATCACCACCCGGAAGCGCTTCGCGGTCGTCCTTCGCGCGTGCCTCGTTCGGCGTCATCTGCGCGGAGTAGATGGCCTCGCGGTTCGCTTCAATGCGCGTTTTATAATCAGCACGGAGAATTGAATCCACATTGAATTTGGTGTAGAATCCCGTGCCGGTCAACAGTTTGAAATTTGACTCATCCTCGTACTGCTTGATGATAAACAGCAGGGTGTCCACCAGAAACGCCAGTTGTTGGGCTTCCGCCGAGGCATAGCTTGCCTTGGTGTAATCGCCGATTTGTACCGGCTTGATACCGAACGCCGCCGCAATCTGAACAGCGGAGTATTGCTTGAGCTCCAGAAACTGCGAATCTGCCAGCTTGACGTTAGACAGGCTTTCGATTTTCGCCATGTACGGCAGCGGTATGAGCATATCAATGCCCTCTGCCTTGTACTCGCCCTTGATGTATTTCTCAATACCCTTGACAAACTGCTTTTCATTGGCGTCGGATAAATCGCCGGTGTACTGAATCGCCGCTTTGCCGGCAAAGCCGTTATCGTACATCTTGTTGAGTAAATGCTGCGCCTTGACGTTGCCGCTGATGGTTTCGGCGAGCACCTCACGGACGCTTTTGCCGACCAGTCCTTTTTTCGTCGCAAAATTACGAACATGAAACATGGAATCGAACGGAATCATGATGATTCTGCCGTTCGGGGCGGTATAGCGGTACCACAGCGCCGGCGCGTCGGCGAGAATTTGCGCGTTGTCATACCACAGGTCAATAAGCCACGGCTCCAAGGGGAACAGCTCCGGCTCATTTCTCTCGTTATAGCGAATCCAGGCATAGCCGTTGCCGTAATGGTTGCGGTTGTACTCCATCAGCGACCAGAACAGCGCCGCGCCCATGTAGCGGTTCGGACGGTCATGCAGCAGCTTCCAGTAGGGACTGTCGCGCTGCTCTTTGATGCCGCCGCGTTCGGTGCGTGACAGCACCTTGACCGGCATCTTGCCGAGCGCTTCGGAAAGAATTTTCAGGCAGGCAAAATAGGTGGCGTTGCTGATGGCTTCACGCGTCTGATTGTCGCCGCTGATACCGAGAAAATCCGCCAGCTCACGCCAGTGTTCCATGGTATCGTCGATTGTGCCCTTGCGGATAATGTGCGCCGCCATCCTGACGCGCTCTATGAATTTGATGGTAACCACCCCATTTGTGCCAGATAATCGTTCATGTCTTGGTTGCAATCTCTAGCCGGTTCTCCCTTGTCCTGCATACGGCAGAAATGTGCGTCAATACTGGCGTCCACCGGGTCAATCCGGTTGCCGTTCAGGGAACCGCGCTTGTCAATTTTTATTTCGTTAAAAGAATTTTTTGTTTCCACCGCGTTTTCAAAGCTGTAAACAAGCAGCTCGTTGCGCCGGTCAAACAGCACATTATGCTCGCGAACGCTGAGCTTGATGTCCTCGGTCGCGCTGCTGAGGTTTTTGGCGGACTGCGTGACGATAACCACCTTGTCCGTCAGCTCCTCCAAATCGACGAGTATGCCGTCGGCGTTGTGCGGATCCACGCCAATCGCGCGGAAATTCAGCCGATAGCTTTCTTTCAGCTCCTTCAAATCGCGAATAATAAATTTATAGTCGTTCTTAAAGCTCATGCTATCGCCGGTCGCGGTAATCAGACCGTCCTGCTCCCATATATCATAGGGCGCAAGGTCGTTCTCGATGTGCTCCTGCAACCGTCCGAGCGGCATATACGAATGTGAATGGAAGAAGGGAACGCCGTCGCAGTCAAACTCAATCGACCAGCTTGTCAGGTCGCCGCCGCTGGAAAGGTCAAGTCCGACCCAGCAGTCAGCGCCGCGGAAGCGTTCAAAATCCATATTCGCCAGACAGCTGCGGAGGTCATCGGGGTTTACATAATTCTTGCTGTCGCCGCGCGTCCAGAGGTTGACGGTTCTGGTGATATAGGTTGCGCGCGTCGAGCCGCCCATTATCTTTGCATCCTGCGCTTCGCTGAGCAGGCGCTCAATGTTCTCCTCATCACCGACGCACAGCGGATTTGCTTTGAGCAGCGCTTCCACGCTGTAAATATCGTCGTCCTCGTCGGGACAAAAGATATCTGCAAAGAAATCCTCAGCGGTGACGGTACCCTCCAGAACGGAAATGGCAAAGCGGTCAAGCTCCTTGCAGTAGCTGTGCGGATTGTCTCCGCGCGTCGTAATAGACGACATCATGGTCTCCGGCAGGTTGCGCGTACCCTTCCACAGTTTGGAGTAGACGGAATTGTCTTTCTGCAGGTGAAGCTCGTCCAGCGATATGAAAATGCCGCGGAATCCTTCATCCAGTCCGCCCTCCTTGCTCAGCGCCTCAATGGTGCAGCCGGTATTCAGCGCGGTGATTTCGCTCTTGTAGTCCTTTATGCAGAAAAACTCGCTCAGTTCCTCGTCGGCTTTAATGAATTTCTTCATTTCTTCCCAGACGACGCGCGCCTGACGGCGTTTGGTGGCGGCAGTAAATAACTTGCCCTCGTAATAGCCGGAAAACGCCGCAATGTAAACGCCGATAATGCCGTTTTCAAAGCTCTTGCCGTTCTGACGCGCCACGCTCTTGTAGCGGCGGCGGAAACGGCGGCAGTTGTTGGACACCTTTAACCAACCGAAGGTGCAGCCGATGTCAAACACCTGAGAGCCAATCAGCTTGACCTGCTTCTTTTCAAAGCCTTCGACGATGGTCAGCGTTTCAGCAAAATCAAGAACCTTGCTCGCCGCTTCAACGCTCCAATAGTACGGAAACTTGGCGGTTCGCTGCCGTTCCAGGTCACGCAGGTGGCGCTTGCAAGCGAGAATATGATACCTGCCGCAAAACGGAATCTTGCCGTCGACAACCGCCTGCGCGTATTCGGTTACTCTGTCGGTCATGCGTTATCCCGTCCGGTCGAATCTGGAAAACTTGTTTTCGGTTTTCTTCTCCGGCGCTTTGGGAACAACCAACTTGCAGCGGCTGGAAATGGACAGTCCCAAATCATTCGCCGCTGCGCGACACATCTTGAACGCTTTTTCAAGTGCCATTACAGCTGAAAAATATAGCTGCGGGTCAGCGATGACTTCCGGCTTCTGCAATTCCTTGCTTGCTTCTTCAAATATGCTCTCAACCACCACATACCGCGCCAAGGCGTCGCAATCGGTTTTGCCCATGATTTCAAGAGCCTGCAAGTCTTTTGCAACTGTGCGGAATCTTTTTTTCTGTTCCTTGCTCAGATAGGAAGGTGGTTTTATGCCTTCTGTCTGCGGCTGAATTTCAGTATTATGACGGTGTTCGATTTCGTCTTTTGTCAGATGTTTCCTGCCCTTCGCCTGAATGAGCTGAATTGGCTGACGCTGATTTGGCATAGTCCCCCACCTCCTGAATTTTTTATCGGGGAGTTTTTTCTCTACTATCCAGTACCGCACCGTTCTTCCGCTGAAGCCTGAAAACTTTTTTACCCACCCTAGGGGGCTGACTTTCTGCGCTTCTGGAACCGATTATGGCGCTTGTCGTGACACTTGTGACAGAGTGAGCGCGTGTTGTCCCATTCAAGGCGGCGCTTCCAGCCTTCCGGCGTGTGTATGTCAACGATATGGTCGACCTCCGACGCCGGCAAACCGCAGAAACGACAATGCTTTTCTTTGGACAGCCGCTTCTCACTCAGCAGCTTCCACGGCTTTGAGTTATAGAATTGCTTATACTTTGGGTCACGCCGGGCGTTATATACCTTGTCGCGCTCCGCCTTGCGCCTTTGACGTTCCTCCTGCACCTTCTTTGTGCAGGCAGGACAATAGGTCGTGCCGTATGGAATCAGCGCTTTGCACTTTGGACAGTTCTTGTAAATCATAACGCTCCGGTTTCTCCCTTCCATTCCGGCGGAAAATGCAGAAACCGCCGGAACAGTTTGAAAGGAGGATGAAAATATGTCCCGAAAATGAGATAAAATCAAAAAAATAATAGCAGGGTAATAAAGTCCCTACTATTATTTAATCATAAAAGGTGTACGGTTTACCGTACATTT
>JAFUUV010000087.1 GCA_017471345.1 Ruminococcus sp. | reverse complement strand
GTCGGCGCCGTCATGTTCTCCGTAATCGTCGCCCTCGTCATCGTCAAACTCAGGCTGTTGTTTTTTGGGACGGATCACCTTGACATAGATTCCGATACCCGCGACAGCGATAAACGCCGCGCCGATAATGACGTACATCGTGATATTGCCGCCGTCCTTTTCGGACTTGCCGCCTGCCGGTTCGTCAGCAGTCGAGGCTGCTTTGCCCTCACATTTGCTTATGTCATTTTTGCAGACAGGGCAATCCTCATTGACCTTGCCGCTTTCGCATTTGTCGGTGCAGGTGCAGGACTGAGCGGCTGAAATGCCGCTGACCGAGGTTTTATTGTTTTCCTCGGCAAGCGCCGTCAGATCGGATTCGGTGACCGCGTTCAGAAAATACACGTTCTGTTCGCCGCGTGCCTCGTCTACCACCAGATAGAACACATTGCCGGATTTGGTGGTAATGGTATAAAACAGCTTTTCATCGGCCTCGTTCTCCACATAGTCGAGCACCGAGCCCTGACCGTCGGGCGTGAACGCGCCGGGCGGTAAAGTCGGAGCAGTCGGCTCAGTTGGCTGCGTACCCTGCGTCGCGACCGGCGCAGTCGGAGCCGGAGCTGCCGTTTCCTCCACGGGAGCGGCGAACACGTTCAGAGAACAGACAAACGCCGCCGTCAAAAGAAATAACGCCGTCAGTGCGGCAATCCTCTTAATCCTCATAGTCGTCCTCCGTTTCCTGCGGCAAATGACGCGTTTTCAGAAACTCCGCGAGCTGCGCCGGCGTGAGCTTGAAGCTGCGGCAAGTCGCCACATAGTCGGCGTTTTCAAGCTCGGTTTTCTGCGCCTGCATATCGCGCACCTTCTTTTGAAGCTCCGCGATTTTCACCGTTGTTTTTTCAATATCCTTTTCGAGTTTTTCAATTTTTGGGTTCAATAGTAACCTCCGTTCAAAATAATTTAGTTTATAAATGCCGCTCTGTTTCGTCGCCTGTTTCGGCAAAATAAAGCGGATCAAGATAATGGCCGTCAAGCAAAACCTCCAAATGAAGGTGCGGTCCCGTGGACGTCCCGGTGCTGCCGACCTTCGCGATCACGTCTCCGGCGTGAACGTTCGCGCCGGCGGCAACCAAGAGCTGCGAGCAGTGCGCGTATCTCGTCATCAGGGTTTTGCCGGTCGGGGTATCTCCCTCGATAATGACGCATAAACCGTAACCGCCGGAATTGCCCGCCACGGTAACAACGCCGTCGTGACCCGCACGGATAACCGTACTCTGTGGCACACCTATATCAACGCCGGTATGGTAGTCCTTGACGCCGCTGACCGGGTGAACACGGTAGCCGTAATAGCTCGTCACACTTGATAACCAGTTGGTGCTGCCAAAAACATTTTTGACGTACTGCCGACAGCCCTTTGTCGTCAGCAGCGTATCACAGGTTTCCCGCTGTTCACTGTTGACGCGTCCCGATACAATACTTTCAAGTGAAACCGAGGTCAGCTTCACATTGAGGATTTTGTAATCATACGCTACGTTAGTAGTCGTTTGCTGATGTGTGGTCGGATCGGTCGCCGATTCGGTGCGGGTGCGCCGCTCAACTTCCTCGGTCAGCGTCAGATGATACTGACTGTCAAAAAGATTCCGCATAGCTACTTCCGCCTGAGAGCTGGTGAAATCCCCATATACGGCGGTCAGGTATGCCATCAGAACATGCGGATCATGACCGATTTCGTCAACGTCATAGCGGTACTCGTCATAGCCCCGGTGGGTGCTCTCCATACGGTTGATTTCAAGCTGCAAATCGGTTTCCCATTCCGTATAGGTCAGTTCCGCCTGATCAATAACGTTGTCGTCCGCCAGATAGGAAACAGACGAAAACGCGCCGGAGCTGCCCGCGCCGATAGAGGTACAGGACGTGAACGCCGACGCGATAAAGAGGATCAGCAGGAAGATCAGAAATATTACCAGCGCGGCGACCGGGTGACGCTTGATCGCTCCCGCGATCTCCTTGACGATCTTTTCGGTCGTTACCGCTGTCCTTTTTGCCCGCTTGCCGGTTTTCTGCGCCTCACGCGCCGCCTTCGCGTACTTGCGTTTGAGCTGTTTTTTATACATAGCCTTGGCGAGCTTTTTCTTTTTCAGCTCAGGGTTTTCCGCAAGAGCCTTTTGATATGCCGCCTTAGCCTGTGCGTTGACGGTACGGTTTTGCAGACGCTTGACCTTGTTGTACGGCGCGAGCTTACGGGCGCGGCTTGCGTATCGCAGCCCCGTTTCGCCGGCAATCTCCGCGCGGTGCGCCGCCTGAACACCAACGTTTTCATGCTCGTTTTTGTAAATCTGCTTGTGAACCATACCGCCGGCAAGGTTGGCGGCGCCCTTCACGGGGCGCAGCGCGGCGGGTCCTTTCAGCGCCTCGGATTTTTCTTTGACCTCTTTTTCAAACCGCAGCCGCGTTTTCGGTTTGCCGGTCGCGGGATCGGCTGAGGTTTCCAAACGAGGCTTGCAGCGCGAGGGCAGCTTGTTTTCCGCCTTGTGCAGCCGCTGTTCAAAACGCGCGGCGCGCTCCTGTGCCTTTTCCAGCTTGCGGTTGACCGCATCCTGTCCGGGCAATTCGTCGTCGGCAAACCGCAGCTTCGACGCTCCCGCGCCGGTCTCCGCCGAACGCGCCTCCTGACGGAACTTCTGACGATAGCGGCCGCTATTCTGCATGACGCTCTCCGTTCGTCTTGATTCCGTGGAATAAATAGGCTGTTCCAAAACACCGCTTTCCGTTTTCTCCTGACGCTGTTCGGAGGACGAATCGGCGGTTACAGCCGTTTCTTTTTCACCGTCAACGCGTTCATCTGTTGTTTGCCGCAGTGAAGCATATCTGCGCTGTTGACTGACAGAGCCGGACGGCGAGGCAGTATCTTCCGCTCTGTCGGAACGCTCTGTTAAAGGGTTGTTCCTCGTACGCTCCGAAAATTTGTCCCTCGGCTTCGCGCTTGAATCCTCTCTGTCACGGGGCATATCCATCACCTCCCGTATGCGTTATGACGCCTCTTTCGCGATTTCGTCCGGGCGCGTCGTCATGATCTGATACAAGGTCGTGTCCTTCGGGAAGTGACCCACAAAGGGAATAATCACGTTGCCAAAAAACAGCAGACCTTCGCCCGGTCCCGACTGTGTGACATGGGAAAGCTGGTGCTGTGAAATGCCGAGCTGCTTTGCCAGAATGTTACGGTCGCCCTGCGCCTGATTGAGCATATAGATAAAGTCGCTGTTCTCAAAGATATTCTCGATCTCGCGCGAAGCAAGCAAGTCCTTGACGTTCTGCGTCAGACCGGACGGAATACCGCCCCATTTGCGGAAGCGTTTCCAAATCTCAACCGAGAAAGCGCCCGTCTGACCCTTTAACAGCAGGTGAAATTCATCAATATAGAACCACGTCGTTTTATGCTTGGCGCGGTTGACGGTCACGCGGTTCCAGACGGCGTCCTGCATGATCAGCAAGCCCATTTCTTTCAACGCCTTGCCGAGCGATTTCAACTGGAAGCAGATAACGCGGTGGTTATCCAAATCCACGTTTGAGCGATGATTAAACACGTTCAGCGAACCGTTGACGTAGATTTCCATTGCGGTCGCGATCCTCTGCGCCTCCGCCTCCGGCTGCGCCCTCAGCAAATCGTACAAGTCTCCGAGGATAGGCATATTCTCGGGACAGGGGTTTTGCAGATATCTTCCGTAAACAAGCCTTGTGCAGCGGTCAATGATTGTCTTTTCGATTGGCGATAGACCGTCCTTGCCGCCGACGATCAGATCGCACAGCGACAGGATAAAATCGCTTTTCAGATTGATCGGGTTTTCGTCGTCGGCGTAATCGAGGTTGATATCCATCGGATTGATATAGTTGGTGGAATTCTGCGAAATGTCGATGACCTGTCCCTGCTTGCCGAAACGGTTCACCAGCGGCGCGTACTCGTTTTCGGGATCGGCAATGATGATGTCATCCTGCGTCAGCAGAAACACATTGAGCATTTCACGCTTTGCGGAGAAGGATTTACCGCTGCCGGGTGTGCCGAGAAACAAGCCGTTCGGATTTTTCAGCGTTTTTCTGTTCGCCATGATCATATTGTTGGATAAGGCGTTCAGACCGTAGTACAGCGCCTCGCCCTCCTGAAACAGCTCGCAGGTCAAAAACGGTACGAATATCGCCGTGCTGCTCGTCGTCATGCCGCGCTCGATTTCAAGCTGATTGACGCCGAGAGCGAGCGAGGACATAAAGCCCTGCTCCTGCTGATAGTCAAGCCGCTTCAACACACAGTTGTACTTCTGCGCGATATTGGAGGCGGCGAAAATATCATTGTTGAGCTTTTTCTGCTTTTCGGCAAGGTTCTCGATAATGACGGTAATGAGGAACATTCTCTCGTTGCGGCTCTGCAAATCCTGCAAGAGATTTTTCGCGTCGTCGCCGTAGGTAGCGAGGTCGGTAGGAATAATATCCATATCGTAGCCGGCGCGGACAGCCTTTTTCTGTTCCTCGATCTTCATCTTTTGCAGGTCGGACATTTTGCGCTTGATATTTTTGATTGCCTCCGCCTGATCAATCGACTTGATATGAATGTTGACGGTAATGGTGTCGTTGAGCTGCAAAAAGTCCGCAAGCAGTTGATCGCTCAGCTCAGGGGCGAGAATCTGCACAAAAGAAACCGCGCCGAAATGCCGTCCGACGCGGAAGCTCCTGCCGTCCTTTGAGAGCGAAAAGCCGGACGGCGCGATAAAGTCCTTTGTGGACATGCCGGTCTCGGCAAGATTTCTCCAACTGAAATTCAGCTTTTCCTGACCGTCGGGGTGGAGCTGGCGGTGAAGCAGTTCCAGACGCTCTTTCCCGTCAAGCGACTGCGAATGAACGCCGAACTTTTTGAAATTCATCATAATATCTGTTTCGATGCGCTCCAGCCGGAGCTTGGCGGTGCGCAGGTCGTCAGCCTCGATACCAAACGTCAGATATTTCCGCTTGGTGATACCGTTGTTTCCTTTTTTAAGCTGACCCCTCAGCATTCCGTTGTACTCGGCGCGCGTGGCGTCGTGACCGTCTCCGGCTAACGGAATCTGAATACTTTTATTAAAATCACGTAAATTGGTTCTTTGATTAACAAGCGTTAGCTGTACACTGATAGATGAATCAAAGTAATTGAGAAAATCGCAGTAATTTTCAAAGATAAGCGCCTGATCGTCCGCCTGCGCGAGCTGATAATTGATGTCGAAAAACCGGATCGTTTTTGTGTACTGTCGCTCGCTCACACGGCAAATGCCGTCGCGGTACATATCCCGATACGGAATACTCTCCTGAACGCTCTGCGGCGCTGTTCCGAAAATCTTAGCGAAAAAGCCGTCCTTCTTCCCGGACGGCTTTTTGGCGCTGCTCTGTACGGCGGTTTTCTGCTTTGATTTAACCTCGGCGCGGAGCTTTTTTGACTGCTTTACTTCCTGCTCTAACCTTTTTTCCTGAGCTAACTGCCGCTTGTTTTTTGCCAATCATCAATTCCTCCTTCTTTTCGGATTTGTAAATGTTATGTGTTTTGTACGGCCGCTCCCTCGGCCACAGCATAAAGCGCAGCCTGTTTTTCAACAGCTTTTCGGCGGGCTGACCGTCCTTTTCATACATAGCAAAGAAAAAGAACGGCGCCATCAGCGCGATCATGATCAGAAGCGCGGGCGTATTGCCGATAAAGCCCCTCGTCAGAAAATACGTGGGAAGTCCGACGACGCCGCCGAGAGAAAAACAGATCAACTGCCGCTTGGTGAGGTTGAACACGACCTTTGTTTTGACCTTTGTTAAGTCCTTTGGTACGGGTACATAGGGCAAATCATCACCTCCTGTCGGCCGCTCAGCGTGCCCCGTCGCCACGCGGCGGTTTTTCCGGTTTTACCTGCTCCGAAACAGTACGGGAGGCATTTTTCAGCCGCTCATGGACGGATTTCGGCTGCTCATGCTGCGACTGCTTTTCCTTGATCTCGTCCTGAATATCCGCAATGACATCCACACCGAACAAGGTACATTCAGGCCAATGGTCGGTTAGATATTGCAGAGGGTCGTTTTTGCTCAGCAAATGATTTATCAGGCTTTCGTCAATATTATTGCTTAGAAGCTCGTCCGTCATATAGCTGTGCGCCGCCCATGTCGCCGCGATCCTTTCGCTGCGTTGTGTGATATCCTCAAAATCCAACTGATTAAGAATATCCAAAAAGGAATACAGATTATTATCTAATCGACTGATTAGCTTATCCGTCTTTTCCTTTAAGGACAGCTCCGGCTCGAATTTTTCAAAACGAGCGTCGGCATTGATTTCTTTGATTATTTCGCAGATAGGCAATCCGACTTTGTGCGTGCTTTCCTCTCTGCACCAAAAAGCGACCTCCAACGGATCGACAAAGAAAAGCAACGCCTCAACCTCAGCAGGCGTGTAGTCGTGCGCAGCTTTCATGTAATAATGTGTTTCGGAATATTCCTGTAACCGGTAAATGTCGCCGATGTCGTTGTAATCGGTTTTTTCCGCATGATCCTTCAGACTGCCGTCCAAACGTCTCCGCAGAAGCTCCAGCGACTCGAGAAATTCCATATCAAGCGCTCCTTTCAGGTAAAATAATATCCGATTCCACCTCGTTGCCCCAAACGTCCCAGCCGGGCGTTTTCTTACGGGCGAACAGCTCTACGCGCGGCACGTCTCCCATCAGCTTGATAATCTTGTCGCGCACCTCGTCGGGCTTTTTGCTGTGCTGTTCGAGGTGGGCAATCACAAACTGATGAATACCGGCGCACTGACGCTTCGGGTGTCCCTTGACGGCGAGCAAACAGACTTCCGCGTTTGAGCGCGTCCAGAAGCCCATACCGTAAAACCAAGTGTCGGCTTTTCTATTCTGTTTCAGCCAGAGAAAAGCAAGCGTGCGGTAAACAAAGCCCCATGACTCTATGACCCGAAACGCCTCTTTGAGCTTCGGAAAGGTTGTCCAGAGGAACAATGCGCAGTCCTTATCCGCAAGCTCTGTCACCGGCAGGGCACAAATATCGTCAAGCGTCATCGTCGGATAGTGCTGCTCCGCGCCGCCCTGTACGGTGCGCTGCTCATACCGCCACGGCGGATCGGCGTAAATAATGTTGTATTTCTTGCTGCCGGTCATCAGCGTTTCTTTTCGCTCATTCCGGCAATGAATAAAGATTTGCTCATTTAATTCCTCCTTCGTCAGTGAGCGTTAAAGACGGATTTTGACAGAGAATCTGTCTTAAATAAGGCGAACGCGAGAAGCACGGTATATCCCGCCGTGCCCCAAATCGAGCCGTGGATATTGTCGGACGCTGGGATCGTCTGCACCAGCACCGCATAGATTGCGACGCATACAAGAATCAGGAATCCCTGAAAT
>JAFUUV010000086.1 GCA_017471345.1 Ruminococcus sp. | reverse complement strand
TCTCGATTCTTGATGTCACGTGTATTCAAAAATACGTTGCAAATTATAATTCCGAAACAGGAAAAACAGGTGAAAGAGTCGTATTTGATTTACCACCGGAATGGTATGATGATATGTGACAGGCGATAAGCCGGAGGTAACAAATGAGGTAAAGGAACATCCGCCACAAATGCCGATCTGGTATTTGTGGCGGATGAGATTGTTTAGGTGTAAATCTATTCAGTTAATACTATTCTCTGATAGAAAGTGGACAACTTTCTATCAGAGAGAAAACGCTTGGCGCGTTTTCCAATTGCGCAAAAGCGCAATTGCCGTCTTATACAATCTTGACGCGCCTACGGCGCTATTAAAAAGTAGAAAGTCTACTTTTTAATGAAGATTGGTATAAGGTTGCCGATTTAGAGCGGCATCCATCCGGCGCGTTCCACGGCAGGAGGATATCTATGGATTCATTCTCCTTCAGGTTGGGTGCCTTTATGAAAACATATCTGAGATATTCATATGGGTCTTGGAAAATAGATGTATTATTATCAGATACATATAATTTTGAATATTGGGATGAAACTCACGGAAATACGCTTTCCCGATTCATACATAATAACTTTGGTTTTAATTTTCAAAGAAGCCATCGTTTAACTCCCTATGTTTGGATAATCAATTTTGTGTATTATGAAGAATATACTATCAGATATATTCCGGTGTGGTGGTAATTATGAAGAAATATTTAATTGTCATCGTTGTCATTTTTGCAGTTTTATTTTTTGAGGGTTGCTGTAATCCAATTAGTCCGATATCGAAATTGCTTTTTGAAGAACAGCAAGGAAAACTGCGAGTCTCATATACCAGAAATTGTACAGATTATATATATGATAAAAAAGTTCATTTGGTTTACGCTCATGGACGCCGTGAGGATTATTTATGTTTACACTTGGAACCTGCGGGCGTAAAAGAAAAAATTATATTGAAAGGTGATTTCCAAAAAGTTGCATTTGAAGAAGAACGGCTATTTGTTTTTTCGGACAACAAATACTATATTCTTGATATGGATAGTTATGTGATGCCGGAATTTCCAACGGTAACCTATACGAACGAAGCTGGGGTTGAAATAACAGAGGATGTCGATATTCAGTATGACTTGCAGGAATGTAGTAGCGGTATGTTTGAATTTCTTTATCCTGATAACCAATCATTTGAATGGATTTCTTGGTAACAACTCAATTTGCTGTTCTATCTAAGATTGTTGTAATCCTAATTACGCAAATTGCAATAGCAAGTTGCAACAATTTTTTAGCGTCTACATCGTCTACATCGGCTACATTTTCCCTTAGCAAGACGTTGAAAAAAGGGCTTGGCTCTCCTCGTGTATCGAGTGTTGAGCCAAGCCCCTTTTGTGTATGGATTAGTTTAGATTTCGATGTTCTTGATGGACTCGAACTCCTGCACGATTTCATTGGAGGGCTTCTTGCTGCAAAGTGACACAATCACGTTGACCAACAGCGCAAGGAAGAAACCGGGCACCAGAGAATAAAGACCGGAAGCGGCGTAGATTGTCTGACCGCCGATAAGCGGCAGGTAGTCCCAGACAATAACCGTCACGGCGCCGACAGCCATACCGGTGATGGCGCCGGAAAGGGTGGAGCGCTTCCAGAATAGGGCGAGCAGTACCACGGGACCAAACGCAGCGCCAAAGCCTGCCCATGCGTCGGAAACCAGTCCCATAATGCTTGAGGACGGGTCGAGCGCGATAAAGAACGCGATGACCGCGACGGCGACAACCGCGATTTTGCCGACCAACAGAGAGGTTTTTTCAGACGCGTTTTTCTTGATAACGCCCTTGAACATATCCTCGGAAACCGCCGAAGCCGTTACTAACAGCTGGCTGTCCGCAGTAGACATAATCGCCGCCAAAATACCGCACAGGAAGATACCGCCGATGAAAATCAGCACGAAATTGTTGGAGAAAATCTGCTGAATCAGACGGATGAACGCCGTCTCGCTGGCACCCGCGTCAAGCGTGGGAGTGAGGAAAGCTCTGGCGATAACGCCGATGAAGCAAGCCGCCGCAAGAGAGAGGATAACCCAGATAATCGCGATGGTTCTGGATTTTTTGACCTCGTGCTCGTTCTTGATTGCCATGAAGCGGATGATGATGTGCGGCATACCGAAGTAGCCGAGTCCCCACGCGAGGCTGGAGATAATCGAAACCGCCGAAACCGGCGTGCCGTCATCGTTCTTCATGAAGTTGAGGAAGTTGTCGGGATTTTGTACGCCGTGCTCCACCAACGCCTGCGAGAAGGTGTTATCCTTGGTGACCAGCACATACGCGATAATCGGCACGGCAAGAATTGCCACCAGCATCAGCATACCTTGAATGAGGTCGGTGGTGCAGACCGCGCGGAAGCCGCCCATAAAGGTGTATACCAAGATGACCACGGACGCAATCAGCAGACCAATCAGGTAAGCAGTGTGGTCAAGCTCACCGTTTTGGCTCTTGCCGAAGAGGGTGGCAAAGAGCTTCGCGCCGGAGCTGAACGCCGAAGCGGTATAGACGGCGAAGAAGATAGCGATGATAATCGCGGAGACAATCTTAATCACACCCATCTTGTCACGGTAGCGGTTTTGGAAGAAGCTCGGAATGGTCAGGGAGTTGCCGGCAACGATGGTGTATCTGCGCAGTCTCGACGAAACGAGAAACCAGTTGAGAATCGTGCCCAGCAGCAGACCGACGGCAATCCAGATTTCGCCTGTTCCGGCAAGGTAGACGGAGCCGGGAAGTCCCATCAGCAGCCAGCCGCTCATATCGGAAGCCTGCGCGGAAAGCGCCGCTGTCCAGCCGCCGAGGTTTCTTCCGCCGAGGAAGTAGTCCTCGTTGTTTTTGGTTTTCTTTGAGTAAATGACGCCAATGACAATCATCAGCGCCATATACACCACAAAGGCAACCAAAACAATCATGTTGTTTGTTGTCATGTTGAGATGTTCCTCCTTTATTATTGATACAACATACTTTTTTATTTTAACACAGTAAAGTGAAAAAATCAAGATAATCCGTAGGAATTTGTAAATTTGTCATAATTTCATGTCAATCGCCCTTCAACGGTTGATTTGACAGCGAAAAAGTAATATAATATGGTTAGATATACCTTGGGCTTACGCTCAAAATGAATTACTCTGAAAATGAGGTCTTACTATGGATTTTGTCAAGAGAACATGGGCGGAGATTTCGCTCGACGCGATTGCGCATAACTATCGGGAAATCCGCCGCAAGGTCGGCAGTGCCGCCAAGCTGTGCTGTGTCATCAAGGCGGATGGCTACGGCCACGGCGCCGCCGAGCTGGCGCAGCTTTATGAACAGCTCGGCGCGGACTATTTCGCGGTGTCCAACATCGACGAGGGCATCGAAATCCGCAACGCCGGCGTCACCCTGCCGATTCTCATCCTCGGCTACACCCCCGTGCGCGACGCTGCCAAGCTCAGCGAGTACCGTATCAGTCAGGCGGTGTTCTCTCTTGATTACGCAAGGGCGCTTTCCGCCGAGTGCGAAAAGGCGGACTGTACCTGCCGGATTCACATCAAAACAGACACCGGCATGAGCCGTATCGGCTTTATGTGTCAGGAATTTCCGCGCGATGACGCTTCTGTGGACGATATCTGCGCCGCCTGCGATTTGCCCCGTCTGGAGCCGGAGGGAATGTTCACCCATTTTTGCGTCTCCGACGAGAGCGAGGAGGGCAGAGCCTTCACCGAGCGCCAGTACCAAAACTTTCTGCACGTCCGCGACGCGCTTGCCGCGCGCGGCAGACGCTTTGCCATCTGCCACTGCTCCAACAGCGGCGCGATTGAGGACTACGGCAAAACCTACTGCGATATGGTGCGTGCAGGCATTATTTTATATGGTCTCGCGCCCTCGCCAAAGCTCAGCGGTAAGCTCGATTTGGTACCTGCCATGACGCTGAAAACCTCGGTTGCCTATGTCAAGGCGCTGAAAAAAGGCGCCACCGTCTCCTACGGCCGCACCTTCACCGCCGAAAAGGATATGAAAATCGCCACCGTACCTATCGGTTACGCCGATGGCTATGTCCGCGCCAACGCCGAGAACGGCTATATGCTCGTCAATGGTCAGCGCGCGAAAATTGTCGGCAGAATCTGCATGGATCAGACCATGCTCGACGTCACCGACCTCGACCATGTGGAGCAGGGTGACGAGGTGATTGTTTTCGGCACCGGCGCCAACGGCGAACCCACTGCCGACACCCTCGCGCAGAACACCGATACCATCAATTACGAGGTCGTTTGCCTCGTCGGCAAGCGCGTACCGCGTATCTATTATAAAAACGGCAAGATGACCGAGGTGATGTATAAGCTATGAGAATTTTGGTTGTTGACGGCAACAGCATTGTCAACCGCGCGTTTTACGGCATCCGTCCGCTGACCAACAAGGACGGTCAGTTTACCCATGCTATTTACGGCTTTCTGAATATGCTCAACAAGATGGAGCGCGACGAAGCCCCCGACGCGGTGGCAATTGCCTTTGATTTGAAGGCGCCGACCTTCCGACATAAAGCCTATGACGGCTACAAGGCAAACCGCAAGGGTATGCCGCAGGAGTTGGCGGTGCAAATGCCGGTGCTCAAGGAGCTTCTCGGTCTGCTCGGCTACAAAATCGTCACCTGCGAGGGCTACGAGGCGGATGATATCCTCGGCACCTTCGCGCGTGCCTGCGAAAGCAACAGCGATGAGTGCGTCATCGCCACCGGCGACCGCGACAGCCTGCAGCTGGTTTCCGACGAAACCGTCGTCCGGCTCTGCACCAACAAGGGCGACGTCCGCTACACTCCCGAGAAAATCCGCGAGGAATACGGTGTGACGCCTGCCGAGCTGATTGAAATCAAGGCGATTCAGGGCGACACCTCGGACAATATCCCCGGCGTTGCCGGCATCGGCCCCAAGGGAGCCGGCGATTTGATTCAGCGCTTTCATTCCGTGCAGTATATTTATGACCACCTCGACACGCTCGACATCAAGGACGGCGTGCGCAAAAAGCTGACCGCTTCGCGCGATAACGCCCTGCTCAGCCGTATGCTCGGCGAAATTTTCCGCGAGGTGCCGATTGATACGGATGTGTCGCATTATCCGGTGGTCTGCGAGGAGCCGTCCAAGGCGCTCGCGATGATGCAGAAATTAGAGCTGTTCTCTTTAATTGAAAAATACAACCTCTCCGACGTGCCGGTCACGCCTGTTGTCCGTTCCGACGCGCCGAAGCTTACCAAAGCGGCAGATTCGCTTTGCCTCGAAAAAATAGGGGAGGGCGAAATTGTCTATCTGCTCGCTGATATTTCTGATAAAGAACTAAAATCCTTTGCCGTGCAGCATCAGGGGACGGTTTACACCGAAACCGACGAATCGCTGTTTCGCGATTTGCTCCAAAACCGTCAGCTGCGGCTTTACACGCGCGGCAGTAAGGCGATTTTCGCCTATGCCGACAGCCACGGTTTTTCCGTGGAGAATATCGCCTTTGACGTGGAGTTAGCGGCGTATCTGCTGCAGCCCTCCGAAAAGGACTACACCGACGAAACCCTCTGCGCAGTCTATGAGGTCGCGCTGCCCGTCGCGGACGAAGCGGACAAGCCGCTGCTGCCGCTGGCGGTTTATGACAAGCTGTGTGACAGGCTGGAAACCGAAATCAAGGCGAACGGTCAGGAGTCTCTCCTGCGCGAGATGGAAATTCCGCTCGCGCGTGTTCTTGCCAAGATGGAAAACACCGGCGTCGCCGTGGACAGGCAGGGCATTGTCGATTACGGCGTGATGCTCTCGGCGCAAATCCGCGAGCTGGAGGCGGCAATTTACCTCAACGCCGGTCAGGAGTTCAACATCAATTCGCCCAAGCAGCTCGGCAAGGTTCTGTTTGAGGATTTGGGGCTGCCCGCGAAAAAGAAAACCAAGAGCGGCTACAGCACCAACGCCGAGGTGCTCGAGGGCTTGCGCTACAACCACCCGATTGTCGATATGGTGCTCCATTACCGCGCGCTTGCCAAGCTCAATTCCACCTACTGCGAGGGCTTGCTCAAGGTGATTGCCGCCGACGGACGGATTCACTCGCGCTTCAACCAGACCGAAACGCGCACCGGCAGAATCAGCTCCACCGAGCCGAATTTGCAGAACATTCCCGTCCGCACCGAGTTGGGACGCGAGATGCGGCGGTTCTTCCGCGCGCGTGACGGCTGGGTGCTGGTGGACGCGGACTATTCGCAGATTGAGCTGCGCGTCCTCGGGCATATCGCGAACGATAAAAATATGATTGAGGCCTTCCGCAACGGCGACGATATCCACGCCATTACCGCCTCGCAGGTGTTTCATATGCCGCTCGAAATGGTCACGCCTGCCATGCGCCGCAACGCCAAGGCGGTCAACTTCGGCATTGTCTATGGCATCGGCGCGTTTTCGCTCGGCAAGGACATCGGCGTGTCCACGCGCGAGGCAAAGCGCTATATCGACAGCTACCTTGCGCACTACAGCGGCGTGGCAAGCTATATGGAGCGCGTCGTCGAGCAGGCGCGCCGCGACGGCTACGTGGAGACCATGTTCGGCAGGCGGCGCTATCTGCCGGAGCTCAGCTCGGGCAAGCAGATGCTCAAAGCCTTCGGCGAACGCGTCGCGATGAATATGCCCATTCAGGGCACCGCCGCCGATATTATCAAAATCGCCATGGTGCGTGTGGAAGCACGCCTGCGGCGTGAAAACCTTCGGGCACGGCTCATCCTGCAGGTGCACGACGAGCTGATTGTCGAAGCGCCGGTGGAGGAGAGCGGGCAGGTCAAAGCCCTGCTTCAGGAAGAAATGGAAAACGCCGTGTCGCTCAGCGTACCGCTGAAGGCAGACGCGGCTATCGGAAAGACGTGGTATGATGCAAAAGAATAAGTATATCGCCTTTGTCTGCACCGGCAACACCTGCCGCAGTCCCATGGCGGAGGCAATTTTCAATCAGAAGGCGGAGGAGCGCGGTCTCGCGGTTCGCGCGCGCAGCTTCGGGCTGGCGGCGGTCAGCGGTATGCCGGCTTCCAAGCACGCGGTGACGGTCTGCGCGGAAATCGGCGTTGACCTCAGCACCTTCCGCTCACATTTTATTTATGATTATGACCTCTCGGATTTTGACAGGCTCTACTGTATGTCCGAAGAGCACGTACAGATTCTCACCCAGAGCGTCGGCGTATCGCCGGAGCGTGTTGTCGCGCTCGATATCGCCGACCCCTACGGCAGCGGCGTGGAGATCTACCGCCTGTGCCGCGAAATGATTCAGACCGCTGTGGAGCAGATTCTCCATGACTATGCGGATTGAGCCTATGACCGCCGCCGCGCTTGACGCGGTCGCGGCTTTGGAGGCGGCGTGCTTTGCGCATCCGTGGTCACGCCAAAGCCTTGCGGACGCGCTCGACAACGAAAACGCGCTGTTTCTCGTCGCTGTGGCGGACGGCGCGGTCATCGGCTACGCCGGTATGGAGGTCATTCTCGATGAGGGCTACATTTTCAACGTCGCCGTGGACGCGCGGTTCCGCCGCCGCGGCGTGGGTTCGGCACTCCTTCGCGAGATAGTGACCTACGGCAAAAAGAACAACCTCAGCTTCATCACACTCGAGGTACGTGCGGGCAACACGCCTGCCATCGCGCTTTACGGTCAGTTTGGCTTTCTCAAAGCCGGCGAACGGAAGCGTTACTACAGCAACCCGACCGAGGACGCGCTGCTGATGACAAAATTTTTTTGATAAGGAAGGCAAATATGAAAATTTTAGCCATTGAATCCTCCTGCGACGAAACCGCCGCCGCGGTGGTGGAGGACGGACGGCAGGTGCTGTCGTCCGTGGTTGCCTCGCAGGTGGAGGAGCACAAGCTTTACGGCGGTGTGGTGCCGGAAATCGCTTCGCGCCGCCATGCCGAGGCAATTGTTCCGGTGGTGTCGCAGGCGCTGTCGGACGCGTCCGTCACCTTGCGCGACATCGAAGCCATCGCCGTCACCTACGCGCCCGGACTCATCGGCGCGCTGCTGGTCGGCGTCAATTTCGCCAAGGGACTTTCGCTCTCCACCGGTATTCCGCTGGTGCCGACGCACCACCTCCGCTCGCATATCGCCTCCAATTATATCTCCAATCCGGATTTGAAGCCGCCGTTTCTCTGTCTGATTGTCTCGGGCGGCCACAGCCATATCGTCATGGTTGAGGACTATACCAAGATGAAAATTATCGGCAGAACGCGCGACGACGCGGCAGGCGAAGCGTTTGACAAGGCGGCGCGTACCATGGGAATGCCCTACCCGGGCGGTATCGCGCTGGACAAGGTCGCCGAGGACGGCGATGCCCATGCCTTCCGGCTGCCCCGTCCGGTGGTGCACGACGCGCCGTATGATTTCAGCTTTTCGGGATTGAAAACCGCTGTGATTAATCTCATTCACAACGCCGCCCAAAAGGGCACGGAGCTGAACAAGGCGGACGTCTGCGCGTCCTTCCGCTACGCGGTGGTCGATTGCCTGAGCACCAATTTTTTGAAGGCGGCGCAGGATTTGGGCGTGAGCAAGCTGGTGATTGCCGGCGGCGTTTCGGCAAACCGCCTGCTGCGGCGTACACTCGCGGACGAGTGCCAAAGGCGCGGTTATCAGCTTTTCATGCCCGACGTCTCGCTGTGCGGCGACAACGCGGCGATGGTCGGTTCACAGGGTTATTATGAGTTTTGCGGCGGCAATATCGCCGGTACGGATTTGAACGCCTTTGCCACCATGCCGATTGATGCACTTTCTTTTTAGGAATCTGTCAATAAAGCTGTTGACATTATTCAACAACTATTTTATAATAAAACCATCTTAAATAAAGGAGGTTAGCCACCTTGGATAACAATTACAACCCTAACAATCAGCCGAATACAGGTGATGCACCTAACAACGGCAAGAGCAATAATTTTGCGGAGCAGTATGCTCAATACAACCAGCCGAGAAGCTTCGGCAATGACGCACAGCCGCAGCAGCCCGATTACGGCTATCAGCCGCAGCAGCCGCAGCAACCGGATTACGGCTATCAGCCGCAGCAGCCACAGCAGCCCGATTACGGTTATCAGCCGCAGCAGCCGCAGCAGCCGGATTACGGTTATCAGCCACAGCAGCCGCAGCAGCCCGATTATGGTTATCAGCCGCAGCAGCCGCAGCAGCCCGATTATGGCTATCAACCGCAGCAGCCGCAACAGCCCGATTACGGCTATCAGCCGCAGCAGCCGCAGCAGCCCGATTACGGCTATCAGCCGCAGCAGCAGCAGCCGGATTACGGTTATCAGCCGGTGCAGCAGCCCGATTACGGCTATCAGCAGCCTGACTACGGTTATCAGCCCGCAGGCAACAACTACAATCCCGCGGTTCCCACGGACAGACCTGTCGGTTCCACGAAGGTGTTCGGTATCCTTGCGCTTGTGTTCGGTATCATCGGCGTTTGTCTCGGATGCTGCGGATATGGTTTCATTTTCGGTATTCCTGCCGCCATTTTCGGCTTTATTTCCCGTGCGAAATGCAAGACCAACAACGCTATTGCACTTGTCGGCGCGATTCTCGGTATTGTCGGCGTTGCGCTGTCTATTATTATCTGGATTGCCGCGCTGGCAGGCGGATCCTTCTCGTTTAAGTCCAATTTTCATTAAAAAGTAGACTTTCTACTTTTTAATAGCGCCGTAGGCGCGTCAAGATTGTATAAGACGGCAATTGCGCTTTTGCGCAATTGGAAAACGCGCCAAGCGTTTTCTCTCTGATAGAAAGTTGTCTACTTTCTATCAG
>JAFUUV010000085.1 GCA_017471345.1 Ruminococcus sp. | reverse complement strand
GCTGCGTGATATTCAAAGAGCTGTTCCTTTGGGGTAAGGGGAGGTGTGCGGTTTTTTCAACATTTTTCCACATAACTGCTGCAAAAAAGAGGGCGCTGTGAAGTCGGAAGCTTTTAGCTTCGTTTCTTCACAGCGCCTTTTTGTTTTCGAAAAAAAAGCGGACAGCCGAGGCTGTCCGCGTATTGATATCTTACTGTTGATGAATGATTGATTAACCCTTCACTTGATAGTTAGCGTATTTCTGCGTAGAAACGCCGTACTTGGCAGTCGCAACAAGCAGATTGTGCAGTTGACCGGTGGTGCCGGCAATTGCCTTGTTCAGATAGGAGTTAATGGTGTACTTCATGGTCGGGCTGCAGGACTTGCCGTCAGCATTGTATACGGTGAAATACGCAGGCTCATCCATCTGCTGCGGGAAGAGACCGACGAAGTTTACATAGTAACCGTTCTTATCTTTTTGAATCTCCTCGGTTGTAAAGATTTTCTCAACCGCTTCGCCCTTGGCGTTATAATACGTAACCTTTACGGTTTTTCCGGTGATGGAATCGGTTGTAAAGTAAGCGTTGGTCTTGATAACATCGCCAAGCGCTAAGCTGGTGGTTTTCCATGCGGTACCGTCAGCAGCTTCCGCGGGAGCGTATGCGAAATCTCTCTGATATTCCGGAGCGACAGTAGCCGTAGCATACTGCTGGTACGCGTCGAAGCCCTCATTTGCGAGATGGTCGGTTTTATAGTTGAGATACTTCTGAACTTCCGCGCCGTAGTTTGCAAGGTCAATCAACAGAGTGCGCAGATTCGCGTAACTGTTGTTATTTCCGACAGCAGCCAAACCTCTGCCAATGTAGTCATGAATGGTATCGACACGCGCGTCGCCATAGTACTCCACGCCGTTTTTCTCAGCGTGCAGTACGCCGGAAATTTCAGTTGTCATCATCTGAGGAAGAATGCCGTCAATTCTGAAGTTGTAGGTTGTTCCCGCATCCTCATAAGCCGTAACGACTTTTTCTATATCATTTCCGAAGTAATCCACATAATTAAATACCATGTAGGGATCAGTGTAGCCGTTAAGTACAGTTTTGTTAACCTGCATATATACGGCGATACCGGTGTTGAACGCAAGGCTGGTAAGGCTTGCTTTGAGGTCAGCGTCATAACAGGGACCGGGCAGATACTGCTCATTGTAACCGCCCTCGTAAGCGAGCGCGTAGGTGCTGTCGCTGACATATTCAACGTCGTTTTTGACGATTTCACCATTCTGTACAAAATAAGAGGGGATGGAGGGCTTCGCAAGATCTCTGTCGCTGACCGGACGTACCTGAATGACCTGCATATCCAGGTTGACGTTGGCTTCGTTGACTGTGCGGTCATCTCTGAGGTTGAAGGTGACGGAAATAAAGCCCATTCTGCCGGAGCCGGCATTGTAGTAGCTGTCTACACTGGTGGAATTGCCGCGAATACAGGTTTTGCCTTCAACGTCCCATTTGGCGTTCAGGTTTATCTGAACCAAGCCGCCGTATTCCAACGCCGGCTTTACAATCTTATAAGTAGAACCGGATTTGTTGACGCCCTCGGTAGCGTCATAAGAAAGCACCTCATTGTCATACGTCAGATAAAACTGGGTGTTGACAATGTCATAATTCGTGGTATTAATCCAGTAGGTCACTGTCACCTGATTGCTGTCGCCGTCCACCACTGTCGTGGATGCCGGAAACAACTCGGGCACATTGGAAGTGACGTTGATGGTCACGTCATTCTCAGCAGCGGAAGCGCTGACCGCAAAAAGCGAAACGGATGAAAGTGCTAAAACGAGGCAAAGAATAAGCGCGATAGTTTTTCTCAATTTCATAGAAGTACTCACCTCTCCATTTTTAATTTTATCATACAACTTTTTGTCCAAAAGGTCAAGAGATAATAGGAAAAAATATATACAGATTATTCGCGGCAAACTCGCGCAAATCGAGTAGGAGGGGGATTTGAAAAAAAAAAAAATCCCCCGACCTCTCACAACACCGTGCGTACGGTTCCGTACACGGCGTTTCCTTAGTTTTCACATACTTGCAGATAATAGCCGGTCAAGGATATATATCCGAGATTGGCTATTTCTTTGTTGGTAAGTGCTTG
>JAFUUV010000014.1 GCA_017471345.1 Ruminococcus sp. | reverse complement strand
CTGACCGCGCCGCACCTCCAGATGGATGTCAAAGCGGTCGAGCCGCGGCCCCGAATTACGTTTGAGGTAGCGGCGGATTTTTTTCGGCGAACAGGTACAGAGGTGTGTGTCGTCACCGAAAAAGCCGCAGGGACAGGGGTTCATCGCCGCGACGACCATAATCCGGCAGGGGTAGGTGCAGGTCTGACCGGCGCGTGTGATGGTGATTTCTCCGTCCTCAATCGGCTGCCGCAGCACTTCAAGCGCGTTGCGCGTAAATTCCGGCAGCTCGTCTAAGAACAGCACGCCGTGGTGAGCTAAAGAAACCTCGCCCGGACGGATGCCGTTGGTACCGCCGCCGCCCAGACCGACAGCGGTCACGCTGTGGTGCGGCGCACGGAACGGACGTATCCGCACCAGACCGTCGCCGTGCAGTGTACCGGCGATGGAGTGGATTTTTGTCGCGTCAATCATTTCCTCAAAGCTCATATCGGGCAAAATCGACGGAACGCGCTTGGCAAGCATACTTTTGCCCGAGCCGGGAGGACCGATCAGCAGGATGTTGTGAGAGCCGGCGGCGGCTATTTCCAGCGCGCGTTTTGCTTCGCTCTGTCCCATCACCTGCGAAAAATCAGGGATATAGCTGTCTGCCGACGCGGCGATATACGGCTTTGGTTTTACCGGCGTCAGCGCCTTTTCGCGGTTAAGGTAGTTTTTCAGCTCAATAATATCGCGCACGGTATATACGTCAATTCCGTCCACAACCGCCGCTTCCTCGGCGTTTTGCGGCGGGACAATAATCCGTTTCAGACCGGCTTCCCGCGCCTTGATGACCATCGGCAGGACGCCGTTGATGCTGCGCAGCTCACCGGAAAGAGAAAGCTCGCCGATAAAACCGCAGTCATCGGTTTTGGTCACGATATGGCCGCTCAGCAGCATCATGCAGACAGTGATGGGCAGGTCGTAAATCGGCCCTTCCTTTTTGATATCCGCAGGCGCAAGATTGAAGATGATATGGTTGGAGGTAATGCGCAGTCCGCAGTTTTTCATCGCGCTGGTTACCCTGTCCTTGCTTTCCTTGACAGCGGCGTCAGGCAGACCGACAAGGTCAAACCGAGGCATACCTCTGGTGGTGCTTGCTTCTACCTCAACGATATAGCCGTCGATGCCGTTGATGCCGAAGCTGATGCTCTTGACTACCATAATTCTCACGCTTTCAGTATATATTAATTTATTATACCATTTTAATCGGTTATTGACAAGGTTTTTATCAGCGAAATTGCTGAAGTTCATATAGATTATGCACAATTTATTTCCGATAAATGTAGCACAGTTACAAAAAGTCAAAAAGTAATTGACAATTCTCCAAAATTATTGTATTATTTTGTTATGGAGTATCTTTGTGATGGGGAGGGAAAGTGAACACGCCGATGACCTCATACAGTACGCTTTCCGATGATGCCCTTGCCGCTATGTCCCGACAGGGTGACGACGGTGCTTTTCATGAGCTTGTCCTGCGTTATTTTGGCAGGATTAGCTTTATTGCGCGCAAATACTCCGCGCACGGTTATGAGCATACTGATTTTGTGCAGGAAGGACTTCTCGGCCTTCTTTACGCGGTGCGTACCTATCGCGCCGACGCATCCGGTTCCTTTGGCGGATATGCCTTGTTGGTGGCGGAACGGCGTTTTATTTCCATCATCCGCCGTCAGACCGCCCGGCGTTCCGTACCGGAATCAGCGCTTGTCGCTATTGACGCGATGGATGACGCGGTTGCCGACGTTTCTCAGACGCCTGAGGAAGCGCTGCTGATGCGCGACCGCTTGCAGCAGGTGTATCGTCGGCTCGAACAGTGTCTTTCCAAACGGGAGTTTTCTGTGCTGACGCTCTATGCCGACGGTCTCAGTTATAGCGATATCGCTTCGCGTCTCGGCATTTCCGTTAAGTCTGTGGACAACGCGCTGCAACGCGCGCGCAAAAAAATCAGTAGCTTTGATATGTCCTGACCAGGACTTACGCGGTGCAACTCCGCGACAGGACTATTTTGTACCAAAGAGAGGAAGAATACCAATGTATGAGGACAAGACTTTAGTCTGTAAGGAATGCGGCAACGAGTTCGTATTCACTGCAGGCGAGCAGGAATTCTACGCTGAAAAGGGTTTTGAAAACGAACCGCAACGCTGCAAGGATTGCCGTCAGGCTCGCAAGAATGCCGCGAAGGCAGGCCGCGAGTTTTTCGACACCGTCTGCGCTGAGTGCGGCGGTCCCGCCAGAATTCCCTTTAAGCCCATGGAGGGCAAGAGCTACTATTGCAGCGATTGCTTCGCCAAAAGAAAAGCGGATGCTGAATAATTTTTAGGTTCATATAATTCGCAATGTAGGCGGTGAGCTTCGGCTCACCGCTGTTTCTTTTTTTGAAAGGTCAAAAAAAGTCAAAATATTTTCAAAATTGAGAAAACAAGCGTATACGCCGGAAAACAAGAGAAAAACAGAGATTACAACGAAAAATTTGACTTTAATTGACTTTGACCTTTTCTGACTTTGCCGCTATAATATAGACAAAGCTCAGGAAAAGAGCCGAGAAAGAAGGGACAAAAATGAGAATGAGCGATATGGTCGCCCAATATATCCTGCAGATGCTCGACGCGCAGGACGGCAGTGCCGAAATCCGACGTAACGAGTTGGCAGGCTCGCTGGGATGCGTTCCCAGCCAGATAAATTATGTCATTACTTCCCGCTTCACGCCCGAGCAGGGCTACATCGTCGAAAGCCGTCGCGGCGGCGGTGGATACATCCGCATCAGCCGCGTTAAAATGGATAAAGGCACGGCGTTGCTGCATATAATCAATTCGGTTGGAAATAATCTCGACAAAGCGACCGCCGAGGCTTTTCTCCGCAATATGCTGGAGCGCGGAATGTTGGAGCTGCAAACCGCCAAGCTCATCGCGGCTGCCCTTTCGGACCGGTCACTCGGTACGGTTGAGCAGGAAAAACGTGATGTGCTCCGAGCAGATTTGTTCAAAAATATGCTTATCATACTGAATCAATAGGAGGTAACTGTTTATGAGAAAATGTGATAAATGCGGCGCTGAAAACGCCACCACCCATGTCAAAACCATCATCAACGGGGAGCTGCAGGAGTACGATCTCTGTACCTCTTGCGCGCACAAGCTTGGTTATACCAACGTATTCGCCGATATGGAGAGCGATTTTTCACATCTCCTCGGCAGCTTCTTCGGCAATGTCCTGCCGGCACGGACACAGTCCACACGCTGCGAATTCTGCGGTGCGACCTACCCTGAAATCGCGCGCAGCGGTCACGTCGGTTGCGCCAATTGCTACACGCTCTTTGCCGACCGTCTCAATCCCTCTATTCTGCGCATCCACGGCAACGCCGCCCACTGCGGTAAGCACAGCAAGCAGGCTGCGGCAGAGCTGCAGGAAGCGGCTGAGCCGCTGAGTAAGCGCGACAGGATTAAGGAACTGCAAACCGAGCTGGAAAAGGCGGTCGAACGCCAGGACTTCGAGCAAGCGGCAAAGCTGCGTGATCAGATAAAGGAAATGGAGGCTTCAAAATGAGTGAGATTATTATTTCAACCCGTGTGCGGCTCGCGCGTAATTTAAAGGATTATCCGTTTCCCTGCCGGCTCGACGCGCAGGGCAGAGAGAAAGTCGTCGAAAAAGTTCGCGACACCCTGATAAACGGCGCGAGCGCCATCGCCGGTGACTTTCGTTTCATTCGCATGAGCGAGCTGGATCCCCAACAGAGCGTGTCACTGGTCGAAAAGCATCTTGTCAGCCCCGAGTTTATCAGCGACACAGAGGGCAGAGCCCTCTTGCTCAGCAAGGATGAAACCATCAGCATCATGCTCAACGAGGAGGATCACATTCGTCTGCAGGTCATTAAGCAGGGATTTTCACTGGAGGAAGCCTACGACCTTGCCGACAAGATTGATACCCTGCTGGATGAGCGGCTGGAATTCGCCTTTGACGAGCGTCTCGGCTATCTCACCCAGTGTCCGACCAACCTCGGTACCGGAATGCGCGCTTCCGTGATGCTCCACCTGCCGGCGCTCGAAAAGAGCAAGGTTATCAGCCGCATCAGCGGCAACCTCAGCAAGTTAGGCTTGATTATACGCGGTGCGCACGGTGAAGGCACCGAGCCGAAGGGGGCGATGTACCAGCTTTCCAACCAGATAACCCTTGGCATTTCCGAGAAAGCGGCGATTGAAAACCTGAAAAATATCGCCAACCAGCTTGTTCTGCAAGAGGAGCAGGCTCGGGAGCGCATCTGCTCCAGCATTGATGTGCGCGATACTATCGCGCGAAGTCTGGGCATTCTCCGCACCGCGCTGGTCATCTCGCATGACGAAGCGCTCAAGCTGTTATCCAACGTCCGTCTCGGCGTAACCGCCGGACAGATTCAGGATGTCAGTATATCACAGATAGACGAGTTGATGACAGCGGTTGAGCCTGCTACGCTCAGCGTCACTCTCGGCAAATCGCTCGCGCCGCACGAACGTGACGTTGAGCGCGCGAACCTCTTACGCACCAAGCTTGCGTAAAACGAAATTAATTGATTCAAAACCATTGGGGGTGTATATATGTTTCGTATAGAAGGATTCACAGAAAAAGCCAACAAGGCGGTCAACCTCGCGGTACAGTCCGCCGAAGAAATGGGACAGAGCTATGTCGGTACCGAGCACATCCTGCTCGGACTGGCGAAGGAGGGCACCGGCGTTGCGGCGGAAGCGCTCAAAAGCAGCGGCTTAGATGCCGCCGCGCTCGAGCAGCGCATTCGCAAGACCGGAAGCGGCTATCCCACCAAGCTCTCGCCCAACGCCTTTACGCCGCGCACCAAGCGCTTGCTGCAAACAGCCGTGGCGTTTGCTTCGCGTACCGGCGGCTACGTCGGCACCGAGCACATTCTGCTGGCAATTCTCTATGAGCAGGACAGCTACGCGCACAGCTTCTTAGTGGAAATGGGCGTCGATATCAATCGCCTTGCCGAGCAGCTTAAGAATGCCTTCGGCGGCGAACAGCCGCAGTCCGGTTCTTCACAGCAGTCCGGCGGCGCGGAGGGCAGCGGCTCCGCGCTTGATAAATTTGGCAGAGATTTGACCCAAGCCGCCAAAAACGGTGAAATCGACCCCGTCATCGGCAGGGAAAAGGAGATTGAACGAGTGATTCAGATTCTTTCCCGCCGCACCAAGAATAATCCCGTTCTGATTGGCGAGCCGGGCGTCGGCAAAACCGCTGTTGCCGAGGGTCTGGCGCTCGAAATATCCAAGGGCAACGTGCCCGAAATCCTGCGCGATAAGCGCGTGGTTACCCTTGATCTCACCGGCATGGTCGCCGGCGCGAAGTACCGCGGCGATTTTGAGGAGCGCATCAAGGCTGCCATCGACGAGGTAAAGCAGAGCGGAAACACCATTCTCTTTATCGACGAGCTGCATACCATCATCGGCGCCGGCGCGGCAGAGGGCAGCGCGGACGCGGCAAATATCCTCAAGCCCTCGCTGGCTCGCGGTGACTTCCAGGTCATCGGCGCCACCACACTCAACGAGTACCGTAAGTACATCGAGAAGGATGCCGCTCTCGAACGCCGCTTTCAGCCGGTCAAAATCGGCGAGCCGACGCAGGAACAGGCAATTGAAATTCTCAAGGGCTTGCGCGACAAATACGAGGCGCATCACAAGGTCAGCATCACCGATGACGCGATTGAAGCAGCCGTCAAGCTGTCCTCACGCTATATCGCCGACCGCTACCTTCCCGACAAGGCGATTGACCTGATTGACGAGGGCGCTTCCAAGGTGCGCCTGACCTCCCTGACCTCTCCCGACAACATCAAGGAGCTTGAGCAGACCGTCGAGCGTTTGGAACAGGAGAAGGCGAGCGCTGTCAATGAACAAGACTTTGAGCGTGCCGCCAAGCTTCGCGACGAGCAAAAGGAAGCGCAGCAGCGCTTGGATGAAGCGCGCAAAAATTGGAAAGACACCCAAAAGGACAGCTGCGGCGCGGTAGACGCGGAGGTCATCGCTCAAATTGTCTCCGACTGGACGGGCGTGCCTGTCGCGCAGCTCACCAAAGAGGAGAGCGAACGTCTGCTCAATATGGAGCAGGTGCTCCACGAGCGCGTCGTTGGTCAGGACGAGGCAGTCACCTCTATCGCCAAGGCAATCCGCCGCGGTCGTGTCGGATTGAAGGATCCCAAGCGTCCGGTAGGCTCATTTATCTTCCTCGGACCGACCGGCGTCGGCAAAACCGAGCTGTGTAAGGCGCTGGCACAGGCAATGTTCGGCGACGAAAACGCGATGCTCCGTCTGGATATGTCCGAGTATATGGAGAAGCATACGGTCTCCAAGCTGATTGGTTCACCACCCGGCTACGTCGGCTTTGATGAAGGCGGTCAGCTCACCGAAAAGGTGCGCAGAAAGCCTTACTCTGTCGTTCTCTTTGACGAGATTGAAAAGGCGCATCCCGACGTGTTCAATATGCTCCTGCAAATCCTTGAGGATGGCAGGCTGACCGATTCCCAGGGACGCACCGTCGATTTCAAGAACACGGTCATCATCATGACCTCTAATGTCGGCGCAAGACTGATTACCGACCGCCAGAAATCTCTCGGTTTTACACAGGGAGAGGAAAAAACCGCCGAGGAGGATACCAAGAAGTTGGTGCTCGGAGAGTTGAAAAAGGTATTCCGTCCCGAATTTCTGAACCGTGTAGACGACATTATCGTGTTCCACAAGCTCAGTCAGGATGAAATCAAGCAGATTGCCGCCAAGATGCTCGAAACGCTGACCAAGCGTCTCCAAGCGATGAATATTGCCATCACCTTTACCGACGCGGCGATTTCAGCGATTGCCGACAAGGGCTTTGACGATGCCTACGGTGCGCGTCCCTTACGCCGCGCCATTCAGAGCGAGATTGAGGATACTCTTTCCGAGTATATTCTCGACGGCAGGGTACAGGCTGACAGCAAGGTTTCCTGCGATTACAAAGACGGCGCATTTACCTTTGAAACCGCATAAATAACAAAAAGGAACCCCGACCTTCTGGTCGGGGTTTTTCTCTGAAAGAATTATGACGCGGAATAATGGTGCGCTTTGTCAAGGAGCATATCCTTGACCTTCATCAGTCGTGTGCGGCTGGAACGGTCGTTTTCCTCTAATTTCATAGAGATATACTTAATGGTTTCCTGATAGCGCGGAATCATGACGTGCTCAAGTGAATTTACACGGCGGCGCGTCTTTTCGATTTCCGCGGACATCAGCTCACAGCTTTTTTCATACTGCGCCAGCTTGATTAAATCGGGAAGAATTTTATCAAGGCTCATCACCGCGTCGTCCAGCTCAAAGGAGGTAAACGCGAAGCCGTAGGGGAAGATATCTCCCTTATCAGCGGTGCGTGTCTCGGTGCTGAACTGCGGAATCTCAACGCTCATCACGTTTTTGGAGCCGACCTCCACGCCGATTTGCTGTTTGGGCGAGAGGAGCGAGGCGTCAAGTGACTCCTTGCTCATCACAGCGGCGGCATTGACAAAGTGGGCATTGCACTGCTCCAGCTCCGCCTCCACCTTGTCACGCAAATCGCGTGTTTCTCTCACCAAATCTAAAAATTGCCGCATCAGCTCGTCGCGCTTATCCTTGAGCATTTTGTGACCGCGCACGGCGGTGGTCAGCTGCTTTTTCAGCTTGCTCAACTGCATACGCGTCGGGTTAACATTCATTACTGCCATCTGTTACCTCCGAATTACTTCGCAGGATAGAACTCGTCCAGCATATCGTCCTTAATACGCTTCAGCTCGGAACGCGGCAAAATCGCCAGCAGTTTCCAGCCGATGTCGAGGGTTTCCTCAATCGAGCGGTTCGCGTCGTAGCCCTGCGAGACGTATTCCTTCTCAAACGCTTCGGCAAATTCCGCGTATTTTTTGTCCATATCGGTCAGCGCCGCTTCACCGAGAATGACCATCAGCTCACGCGCGTCCTTACCTCTCGCGTAGGCGGCAAAAAGCTGGTTCATCGTGGATGCGTGGTCTTTACGGGTTCTGTCGGGACCGATACCCTTGTCCTTCAGTCGGGACAGCGAGGGCAGAACGTCAATCGGCGGCGTTACGCCCTTGCGGTACAGTTCACGCGAAAGAATAATCTGACCTTCGGTGATGTAGCCGGTCAGGTCGGGAATCGGATGGGTTTTATCGTCCTCGGGCATGGTGAGAATCGGAATCAGCGTAATCGAGCCTTCCTTGCCTCTCAGTCTGCCGGCTCTCTCGTAGAGCGTGGCGAGGTCGGTGTACATATAGCCGGGATAGCCGCGTCTGCCGGGCACTTCCTTACGGGCGGCGGAAACCTCACGCAGCGCGTCGGCGTAGTTGGTGATATCGGTCATAATGACCAGCACGTGCATTCCAAGGTCAAACGCGAGATACTCCGCGGCGGTCAGAGCCATCTTCGGAGTGGCAATACGCTCAATCGCAGGGTCGTTCGCGAGGTTGACAAACATAACGGTACGGTCAATGGCGCCGGTTTCCTTGAAGGAACGGACAAAGTAGTCGGACTCCTCAAAGGTAATACCCATCGCGGCGAACACAACCGCGAACTGCTCGTCCTTGCCGCGAACCGTCGCCTGACGCGCAATCTGCGCGGCAAGCTGGGCATGGGGAAGACCGGAAGCCGAGAAAATCGGCAGCTTTTGACCTCTTACGAGGGTATTCAGACCGTCAATCGCGGAAATACCCGTCTGGATAAACTCCTGCGGATAGTTGCGAGCGGCGGGATTCATCGGTGTACCGTTGACGTCAAGGCGCTTCTCGGGAATCAGAGCAGGACCGTCGTCAATCGGATTGCCCAGACCGTCAAAGACGCGCGAGAGCATATCGGGAGAAACCGGCAGCTCCATTGAGCGGCCGAGAAAACGAACCTTGGAACCGGCGAGGTTGATGCCGGCGGAGGATTCAAACAGCTGTACCAGTGCGTTGCTGCCGTTGACCTCCAGCACCTTGCAGCGGCGCGTCTCGCCGTTTGGGAGCTCAATTTCGCCAAGCTCGTCGTATTTGACGTCCTCAACGTCACTGATCATCATCAGAGGTCCCGCGACCTCGCGTATGGTGCGGTATTCCTTTGGCATCAGTCATCACTCCTTTTCAGAACATCAGCGATTTCGCTGTCAAGCTGCGCTTCAATCGAATCAAACTCCGCGTCAACCTTGTCCTCCGGCTCATACTTGAATCTGCCGATGCGCTCACGCACGGGCATATTGACCAGCAGCTCGATGTTTGCGCCGTTCTGCAGCGCTTCGAGCGCCTTGTCGTAGAAGCTCAGAATCGCGCGCATCATCAGCACCTGCTTGGGCAGGGAGGTGTAGGTGTCGGTGGGGTCAAACGCGTTTTGGTGCAGATAGTCCTCGCGAATTGAACGCGCGGACTCTAATTTCAGGCGGTCGGGCGCGGAAAGCGCGTCCATACCGACGAGGTTAACAATTTCCTGCAATTCGCTCTCCTCCTGCAGCAGCGCCATCAGTCTGCCGCGCAGCTGCATAAAGTCAGGCGCCGCGTTCTCGGAAAACCACTGCGCCAGCTGGTCGGTATAGAGCGAATAAGAGGTCAGCCAGTTGATGGCGGGGAAGTGGCGCTTGTAAGCCAGCGCCGCGTCCAGACCCCAGAACACCTTGACGATACGCAGGGTAGCCTGCGAGACAGGCTCGGAAATATCACCGCCGGGCGGCGATACCGCGCCGATAACCGACAGTGCGCCCTCGGTGTCCTCGCTGCCGTTAATCAGCACGCGGCCGGCTCTCTCGTAAAACTGCGCCAGACGGCTGCCCAGATACGCCGGATAACCTTCTTCACCGGGCATTTCCTCCAGACGGCCGGACATCTCGCGCAGCGCCTCCGCCCAACGGGAGGTGGAGTCCGCCATCAGCGCGACGGTGTAGCCCATATCGCGGAAATATTCGGCGATGGTGATGCCGGTGTAAATCGATGCCTCACGCGCCGCGACAGGCATATCGGAGGTGTTGGCAATCAGCACGGTTCTCTCCATTAGAGAGTTGCCGGTACGCGGATCCTTCAGCTCGGGAAATTCGTTCAGAACGTCTGTCATTTCGTTGCCGCGCTCGCCGCAGCCGATATAGACGATAATGTCCGCCGCCGCCCATTTAGCTAACTGGTGCTGCACAACGGTTTTGCCGGAGCCGAACGGTCCCGGCACTGCCGCGACGCCGCCCTTCGCCAGGGGGAAGAGGGTGTCAATCGGGCGCTGACCGGTGGTCAGCAGAATATCCGGCGACAGCTTTCTTTTGTACGGTCTGCCCACACGGACAGGCCAGGTGGTAAACATTTTAATCTCCTGATTGCCGTTTGCGGTTTTGATAACGGCGACAACATCGTCGAGGGTAAAGTCACCCTCTGCTATTTTAACAACCTTGCCCTCAACCTTGTTGGGAACAAGAATTTTATGCAGTACGGCAGGGGTTTCCTGAACGGTGCCCACGACGTCGCCCGCAATCAGCTTGTCGCCGACCTTGGCGACAGGCTTGAAATGCCACTTTTTGCTGTGGTTCAGCGAGGGAACGTCCACACCTCTTTGGAGGTTGGTGCCGGCGACCTTCATAATTTCATCGAGCGGACGCTGAATACCGTCGTAAATCGCGCCAATCAGTCCGGGACCGAGCTCCACCGAAAGAGGTGCGCCGGTGGACTCCACCTTTTCGCCGGGACCGAGTCCGGAGGTCTCCTCATAGACCTGAATGGAAGCCTGATCGCCGTGCATTTCAATTATCTCACCAATCAGACGCTTTTCGCTGACGCGAACCACGTCAAACATATTGGCGTCGCGCATACCCTCGGCAATAACCAGAGGACCCGCGACCTTGGTAATAGTTCCTGTTTTCAATACATACACCTCAATCGTTGAAGATAATGTCAGAGCCGACCGCCCGTTCCACGAACGAGGAAAGCCGTTTTCTGCCCGTTGCCAGGCTGCCTCTGACACCCGGAATGGGGATAATCGCCGGAGTGAGCCGCTCTTCGCAGCGCGCTCGCTCCTTTTCTACCGAGTTGTAAACCTCCTCGGTGAGGTAAATAATCGCGTAGCCGTCGCCGTCCGCTAAATTGCGGAGCAGCCGCGCCGCGTGTTCCATGTCATCGCAGGGAAAGATATCCAGTCCGACGGCAGAGAAACCTTTGACCGTCTCAGCGTCGCCGATAACGGCGATATTTTTAGCCATAAATCTCACGCAGCCTTTCCCTGATGGTGTCAACGCCGCTTTTGGTGCGGATGCCGCTGACAATGATGTGTATCACTTTTTTCTCGACCTCGCTGCCCAGATAGTAGCCCAGCAGCGGCTCTGCGCCTTCGCCGGCTCTTTTGCAGCTTTCCTTTGTCAGGACGGTCAGGCGGTCGTCCACCCAGCGCTCAAAAGCGGAGGGAGCCTGCTTGTACGCCTCCATTGCTTTTTTGCAATCGTAGTCGGGAATCTTGCTCAGCTCATCAATCAGCGGCTCATATCCCTTCATTGCGGCGGCAATCAGCGCGTCCTTGCGGAAGCCCTCGCGGCGCACTAAGGCGCGTTTGAGGTATTCGCGGTTGGCGCCGGTACGCGCGGAGCGGATGACCGTTTTAATATTGCAGTAAAAAACGTAGGTTTTCAGATAGGTATTCAGAAACGCGGAGTCGCCGGCGTCACACAGGCGCAGCATTTCCAGCATCGCCGCTTTGTCCACATATGCGTCAGCCAACCGCGCGTCGCCGGTATGTGCCAGCGCCTCATACGCCTTGTCGGCGTTGACGCGCAGCCACTCGGGCAGCAGATGCATCAGGCGGCTTTCAATCGCCTTTTTCATCACGGGAATTTCGACGGTAGAAGGGGAGAGCAGCAACTGCCCGTATTCCCTGTCCACCATCGTGCCCTTGAGAATGACCTTGTAGTTGTGCACGTCATTCTGCATCAGAAACGGCTTGAAAATGCCAAAGTCCGGCGCAGTTGCCTTGAGGTATTTCCAAAGCTCGGCGGTATGCGAGCTGAGAATTTCCTCTACCGTCTTACCTTCGCCGTAGCCCTTGTCGCTGAGCATCGCGGCAGCCTCTTCTTCGTTTTTGCAGGCGAGCAGCTGTTCCATGTCGGTGTGCGTCAGGAGATTTTTCTCTCTGGCGCGGACGGAGCCGATGGAATATTCATACGATAAAGCCATAGCGCCTCCCTTACTGCTCAAAGAGCTCGCGGTTAATCAAATCCTCAATTTGGTCGCGGCGAGCGTTGATGAGCGCCGAAAAGTCCATGTTTTCCTCGATATCGCCGCTTTTGAGCACAAAGCCGCCGAGGATATCCGCCGGTTTGCCGGACACGGTGGCGTCCAGTCCCGCCTCGCGGAGTTTTGATTCAAAGTTTTGTGGCTTTCTCTGCAAATCCTTTTGGTTCAGCAGTACCTCGCCGCTCTTGCCCTTGAGCTGTGCGGCAAGCCGGTACAGCGCGTCAAAATAAGCGTTATCGGGCAGCGTCAGCAGGTAATCAAGCAGTCCCGAGACGGTTTTGTCAATCTCGGCTCTGCGCTGGCGCAGCAGCGCGTTGCGCATTTCCAGCTCGCAGCGGCTCTTGGAAGCCAGACGGAGCTGTTTTGCCTGCTGTTCGGTTTTGTCGGCGATTTCTTTTTCCAGCGCCTGTGCCTGACGGTCGGCGTCAGCCAACACGGCGGCACGCGCTTCCTCCGCCTTGCGGCGGATTTCCGCGACAGCCTTGTCGCTGTCGGCTTGTATGCGGTTGAGTATCATTTCTCCGCCGTTCATGTTTTCACCTCACTATGATTTGGTGGATGCGAAACGCGCATCCGTCATCAGATGGTCAGATTGGGAATCTGGATGACAACAAGAAGGGAAACGATGAACGCGAGCAGCGCGTAAATCTCAACGAGGGTGACGGAAACCATGCCCTTGGAGAAGTTTTTGTCGTCCTTTGCGCTCATGGCGATACCGGAAACTGCCGCCTTGCCCTGCGCGATACCGGAGAACAGACCGCCCAGACCGATTGCGAGTGAAGCGCCGAGGAAGCAAAGTCCCTGCGCCAGGGTGGGCGCGTTGCCGCCGAGAACGCCGCAGCTGACGAGAATCAGGAAGCCGACGATGAAGCCGTACAGTCCCTGTGTACCGGGCAACAGCGTGAGAACAAGCATTTTACCAAACTTGGAGCTGTCCTCGGAGAGAACGCCCATCGCTGCCTGAGCAGCGCCGCCGACGCCCTTGGCTGAGCCGATACCTGCGAGTGCGGTTGCGAGTGATGCGCCTAAAAGCGCGAAAAACATACCATCCATTATTGTTGATCCTCCTGAATTTTAATGTATTTACTCTTTAACGAGAAGGGCTCGAACTCCTGTCCGCCGCCCTCGTAGAATTTACTGAACATCTCCACGTACTGCAGGCGCATGGTGTGTACGTAGGAGCCGAGCGCGTTCAGCGCGATATTAACCACATGACCGATGATGAAAATCACAATCATGAAGATAAATCCGACCACGCTTTTTCCCATCATGGTTGCCAGCATATTGAACACCTGCGCCATGACGCCGGTGGTCAGACCGAGCGCCAGCAGACGCGAGTAGCTGAGCAAATCGCTGATGTAACCGGTGATGTCGTACAGCGAGGCAAGACCGCCGACCGCTTTGCCGACAATGCCTTTTTTGCCGCGTCCCTGCGTCAACACCAGACCGACCGCGCACGCGATGGCAATGACGATGCCGACAGTAGTCAGCGGCGGCGCCAGGAACATTCCAGCAGCCATGACAGCCAGACCGATGAGCAGCAGCATCCACAGTCCTGTGTCAAAGAACGCGCCGCCCCAGTCCTTTTGCCGGATGCAGACAACGAATTTGCAGCCCATACCCACGAGAATATGCACCAGACCGAAGGCGATGGAAATGACCATCAGCATCAGCGCGTCCTTCTGCGGGTCGAGCGTTTTCCACGGCAGCAGCTGTGCCATGGTCATGTCGGATGTGCTGTTGAAGTAGTTATACAGCGTCGCCGGCGCGTCACCGAAGAAGCTGCCGAATACCAAGCCCCATAGGGTGGTGGAAATGCCGCAGTACTGGAACAGCTTGAGGTTGTTGCGCATCTTTTTGTCCGGCTTGAACACCTTGATGAGCACACCTGTCGCGATAACCATCAGCAGCCCGTCGCCCGCGTCGGAGAACATCATACCGAAGACGAAGTAGAAGAAAAACGCCAGCAGCGGTGTGGGGTCGATATCCGTTTTACCGGGAGGCGAGTACATGGTTAAAATATTCTCTGCCGGTTCCGCGAAGCGGTTATTTTTCAGCTTGACCGGAGCTTCATCGCCGGCGTCGCCGAATTCGACGGTACACGTCGCCACTCTCTCGCACAGCTCGCGCAGCCTTTCGCAGTCATCCTCGGGCACGTAGCCCTCGATGATAAAGACATGGCGCGAGTGGTCGAGGTGGTTGATGACATTATATTTGTCCGCGCGGATGCGGAAATAGTCCTGCGTGGCTTTGATGTCCTCACGCTTATCCGCGAAGGATTTGATTTCATCCTCCGCCATTTCAATTTCAAGGCGCAGGCGTTCACTTTTTTCTCTCAGCCGCTGCGCTTTCGCCTTGGGCACCTTGCTGGTGGCTCCCATCGGACGGGCAAAGCCGAGGGTGCGCAGCACCTCGTCCGCCATCGGCTTCTGAGACGCCGGAACAAAGATGACCGCGCAGGTCATCGCCGGTTCCGTGTGCACGATTTCGATTTCATACGTTAGCTTGGGGTTTTCCGCCGCTATTGCGTCCTTCAACGCCGTTTGGTCATACTGCTCGGGGAAGGTGCCCACAAACACTGCGGTGGATTTTGTACCGGTTGTATTGAGCGGAATGTCAAGCTTCTGCCATGCCTCCAGCTGCACCAGCTGGGTGGCGATACGCGTGCGTTCGGCAGTGTTGTCGGCGCGCTTCTTATCCAGCTCCGCCAGCCGTTTGCAAACCGCGATTACTTCGCCCGAATTGGCGGCGATAACGCCGATATCATCGGGATCGACCTCGCGTCTGCCCTTGAAGGAGCTGAGCAGACCGCCTTTCTCGGGCGAGACGCTGTCCAAAATTTTCAGCGCCTGTTCGGTGAGGGTGACGTTGCGCTCGAACACCTGCATGGGACGGCTTACATCCACACGCTCAAAACCGCTGCGGGATTTTCCTGTTTTCTTCACCTGCACCAGCGCGTTGTCCTGCAAATGCTCCAACAGCCGCTTTCTGTCCTCGCGAAGAGCAACAATCCGCACGGTTTTCATGTTTACTTTTGCCAAATAGCTTCACCACACTTTGTTTTCAGAATAATAACGCGTTACTGCGTCAAGAGGGCGGCTGCCGCGTGTTTGATAACACTGCCGCGATTTTTGTCGGCGTGCGCCGCGATTTCCGCACACGAATGCCGCGCCGCTTCACGCGCTTTATTAAGCTCTTTGTCTGCGTCCGCACGGACAGCGGCAAGCGCTTTTTCGCTTTTCTCCCGCGCTTCCTTTTCACGGCGTTCCAGCAGTGCGGCGGCTTCCTTTTTGGCGTTGGAGGCGCTTTCCTGCGCGTCCGCTTTTGCCTGCGCTTCACGCGCGTCGCACGCTTCCTCAGCGGCGCGAATCGCGTCCAAAATATCCTTAGCCATAGTCGCTCCTTTCTATAAAATAAAGGAATTCTCCTTGATGAACTTAAAAACTGACCTATATAACATTTAATATAGCATATTTTGAAGGAAAAATCAATAAAGATATTCATTTTTTATTGGTTATCTTTACGATTCTGTCTGTTTTTGCATATTTTTTTCGTATTAGGTGCAGTTTTGCAATTTTGAAGGATTTCCGCAGGTAACAGTTGACATTACCATTAAAAGCATATAAAATGAAAACATAATATGACAATGATTGGATGAATACCATGATTTCAAAATTCAGTGTAAAAAAACCAATGACTATTTTTGTGGCGGTTATTTTGATTATCGTGCTCGGCGTGGTGGCGTTTACCAGAATGACGCCCGATTTGCTGCCGAATATGGACTTGCCCTACGCGATGATTCTGACCGTTTATGGCGGACAAACGCCGGAAACCGTCGAAAGCGCCGTCACCAAGCCGCTCGAGCAGTCGCTTGCCGTTGTGGACGGCGTCAAGGAAATCACGTCGCAGTCGGCGGAAAACTATTCGATGCTCATCCTTGAATTTGAGGACGGCACCAATATGGATACCGCTACCGTTGATATGCGCTCGTCGCTTGATGCGGTGTCAGACGCGTGGGACGACGCCATCGGCACGCCGTATCTCATCAAGCTCAATCCCAATATGCTGCCGGTCGCTATGACGGCGGTGGATTATGAGGGCAAGGACAGACTGGAAATTTCCGAGTTCGTCGGCAATGAGCTGCTGCAGAAGCTGGAGGGCGTTGACGGTGTTGCTTCGGTTTCCGACAAGGGTATCCTTTCCGAGCAGGAGAGCATCGTTCTCTCGCAGAAGAAGATTGATAAGCTGAATAAGAAAATCGCCGCCGCGCTCGACAGCAAGTTTGCCGACGCGGAGGATAAAATCCGTGAAGCGCAGGAGGAGCTGGAAAAGAATATCTCCGCCGCCGAGAATGGCGCCGGCGTCATTACATCGTCGATGGATGAAATCAACAGCCAGCAGGTGGCTTTGGGCTCCCAGCTTGCCGAAGCGCAGGCACAGGCGGACGATGGAAAAACCAAGCTGCTTTCCGCGAAGATGGAGCTGCTCGACCGGAAGAGCGCCCTGACGCAGACCAAGCAAACGCTGGAAATGACCTACGAAGCCTTGCTGACGCTCAAAACCGGATTGGACGATCTGGAAAAAAGCAGCGCTGAGCTGACACAACAAATCGAAGCGCTCCGGACGCTGCGCGACCGCTATAACGCCATCACAGAGGAGCTCTCCGGCGATATCACGCCCGAACGCCGCGCGGAGCTGCAAGCCGCGCTCGGAGAAATTGACAAGGCGCTCGAGCCCTACGGTATCCAAAAAGAAAACATTGACGCCTCTCTCAAACAGGCAGAGGCGGCGCTCGCGCAGGCACAGACCTCGCGGGAGGAGATTGAAAAGCGCCTGCAGGCATTGGGTACGGACGTTACCTCCATTGACGAAGCCCTCAATAACATGAGTGACCAGATTGCGCAAATCGACGCCGGCGTCGAGCAGCTTGACGCCGCTGTTTCCGGACTGGACGACCAGACCGTGACCGTCAGCCAGGCGCTTGCGCTCATCAGTCAGCAGCAGTCCGGCGCGAATTTTCAGATGTCCTCGGCAGTGGCTGCCCTGACCGCCAGGCAGTCTGAGGTCACCGCCGCGGCGGCGCAGCTTGACAAGGCGCAAAGCGAGCTGGACGCCTCGCTCGATCAGATTTCCGAGCAGAAAAAAACCGCCGCGCAGGCAGCGGATATGTCCGGCAAGGTCACGCTTGACAACATTGCCGCGATTTTGAAGGCGCAGAGCTTTTCCATGCCGGCGGGTTATGTCACGGACGACGATAACAACCGCTACATGGTACGCGTCGGCGACGAGGTGCGCAGCGAGAAGGAGCTGGGCAATCTGGTGCTGTTTGATACCAAGATTGACGGCATTGGCGTCGTGCGGCTCAGCGACACAGCGGACGTATTCGTCACTGACAACGCCGACGAAATCTATGCGAAAATCAACAACAACGACGGCGTGATTCTCAGCTTTTCCAAGCAGAGCGACATCGCCACCTCCACGGTCTGCGACAACCTCAATGCTGCCATGCGCGCGCTGGAACAGGAGCACGAGGGTCTCAGCTTTACCAATCTGTACAGCCAGGGCGATTACATCAGTATTATCATTAACAGCGTCCTGCAAAACCTGCTGATGGGTGCAGCGCTTGCAATTATTATTCTGTTTTTGTTCCTGCGCGATATCAAGCCGACGGTCATCGTCGCCTGCTCCATTCCCGTCAGTGTCATTTTTGCCATTGTCATGATGTATTTCAGCGGCATTTCGCTGAATATGATTTCCCTCTCGGGACTCGCCATCGGCGTCGGAATGTTAGTGGATAACTCGGTTGTTGTCATTGAGAATATCTACCGCCTGCGCGCCAAGGGCGCATCCGCTCCTGCGGCGGCTGTCAGCGGCGCCAAGCAGGTGGCAGCCGCGATTGCCGCCTCCACCCTTACTACCATCTGTGTATTTCTGCCGATTGTTTTTGTCGAGGGTATCACGCGGCAGCTCTTTGTCGATATGGCGCTCACCATCGGTTATTCCCTGGTTGCCAGCCTGATTGTCGCGTTGACGCTCGTGCCTGCCATGAGTCAGCGGATGCTGCGCAAAATCTGTCAGCCCAAGCCGAGCGAGGGAAAAATCCTGTCCTCCTACGACAGAAGTCTGCGCTTTGTTTTGCGGCATAAGGTCGTTTCCGTTCTCGTTGTGGTTGCGCTGCTTGCCGGCAGCGGATTGGCGGTATTCGCGCGCGGCTTCAGTTTTATGCCGTCCATGAGCGGCACCGAGGTTTCGGTCACTGTCAGGCTGGATGACAACGCCACCTTTGAGGAGACTGTCGCGGCGGCGGAGAAAATTAACGAAGCCATGCGTCAGTATGACGAATTCGAAACTGTCGGCGTGACGGTGGGAGGCGCGATGTCCCTGATGGGACTCTCTGTCGGCGGCGCGTCGTCGCAGACGGGCAGTATCACCGCTTACGGCGTGCTCAAGCCGGACAGCACCAAAAAAGGCGCTGAAATCTCCAAATCACTCGAGGAGGAGCTCAAGGGCGTCGGCAAAACGGTCACGGTCGGCGGCTCTACCAGCTCTATGTCTACGCTGCTCGGCGACGGCAGCGTGCAGCTGGTGCTGACCGGCGAGGATTTACCCACTTTGCAAGCCACGGCGCAGGATATCGCCAAACAAATGGAAGCCCTTGACAGCATCAAGGAGGCTGATGACGGCAGAGGCGCCACCTCGCCGGAAATCAAGGTGATGGTTGACCGCAAAAAGGCGGCGGAAAAAAGCCTGACAGTCGCGCAGGTGTTTCAGCAGGTCGCGGCTGCGGTCGCTGAGGAGAAAAACGCTATTACCCTGCGGCTGGAGGATGGCAATTCCATCGATGTGGTGATTGTGAAGGACGACAGCCAAAAGACCGATGCCGACCACGTTGGCAGCATCACCCTGATCTATACCGACACCGAGGGCAAGGAGCACTCCGCGTCGCTTTCCTCGGTTGCCTCCATTGACGAGGCGGAGACAATGGACATTATCCGGCATACCGACCAGAAGCGCAATCTGATTATCAAGGGTACGGTGAAGGATGGAACCAGTCTGACCGCGGCGACCGCCGAGGTGCGCTCGATGATGGAGGGCTACGACCTGCCTGCCGGCTGTTCCTATGCTTTTGACGGTACGGATAAAATGACGATGGAAGCTATGCAGCAGCTTGCGCTCATGCTCCTGCTCGGCGTGATTATGATTTACCTGATTATGGTGGCGCAGTTCCAAAGCCTGAAATCGCCGTTTATCATCATGTTCACTATTCCGCTTGCGTTCACCGGCGGCTTCCTCGGCCTGCTGCTGACCGGCTTTGATATCAGCGTCATCTCGATGATAGGCTTTGTCATGCTCTGCGGTATCATCGTCAACAACGGCATTGTTTTAGTGGATTACATCAATGTGCTGCGGCTCGACGGCAAGGAACGCGTGGAAGCCATTCTCGAAGCCGGCAAAACGCGTATGCGTCCGATTTTCATTACCGCTCTGACCACTGTTCTCGGACTTTCTGTCATGGCTCTCGGTATCGGCACCGGCGCGGAAATGATGCAGCCGCTTGCCATCGTCTGCATCGGCGGTCTGCTCTACGCGACAGTGATGACGCTCTATATCATTCCGCTGATTTACGACGCCTTCAATAAAAAAGAAATGAAGCAGCTCACCGACGAGGAGCTTGCCTTCGAAGAGGAATAAAACAAAGGCTCAAAATTCTGAAAAGAATTCTGAGCCTTTTCTATTAGTATGGATGCGGCAGCTCACAGTCACGCAGTACTTCCTTCACCTCCTGTTGCCGCTCGGGAGTGGTGTTGATGTAAATCACACTGTACTCATTCAGCGACGCGTAGGTGTAGTAATTATTGGTGAGGGACGTATAGAACGCGTTGAAGCCCAATGCCTCCTCACGACTCTGTGTCCATTGCCGCGGCTGCGACTGTGCCTCATTTGCTAACTTGCCGTAGGCTTCACTCGCCGCGTGGATACCATATCCCTTGGAATAGGGGTCAAACTCCATATACAGCACTTCAAAGTGTTTGTCCTTCGGACGGGCGGTGTAGCACTTCGTAATAAAGTTTTCCTGTCTGCCCTTGATGGTATCGGAAACCTCCATGTTATGCGCTTCCATATAGCTGACAAATTCCTCGGATGTCACGCGGTTGTGCTGAAAATTATAGAGCGTCAGCGAGCAATTGGTCAGCACCGTCAACGTTATCACGGCAATCAATCCCACGCCGCCGGCGATAATCATGCGCTTTGCCCTGAAACCGCGCGCAAGCAGAACAATGCCGATTACTATGGCAATTGTCAGCAAGGCAAAGGGGAGGGAGAACACGAGGAGCCGCCATGGATGGCTGTCCGCTAACACGGTGCACAGCAGCTGGTAATTGACGGTGAAAAACGCCGGTGTAAAAAACGTTGCGACAAAGAAGAAATTGATCAGGAACCGCGTCACCGCGCGTTTTGTCTTGCTCACCGGCAGATTGTTCCGGTTCAGCCGCCGGTCAAGGAAGGTCTTGGCGGCTTTCAGCAGCATGGATATTTCGCTGATGTTTTCTAAATCGCTTTTTCGGACACACATCCGCACATGGTTCTGCATTTGCAGAATGAAATACGCGTCCGTCTCGGTCACGTGCAGAAGATTTGCGTAAAACAGGCGCAGCGGTTCGGTTTCCGTTTCCTCAATCACCAGACCGTCGTGATAAAACTGCAGTGTGCAGCTGTGGCTTTCGCTGAATCTGATTGCTTTCATGGTGCGGTGCAGCCGCAGCGCACCCAATACGACGGCAGCCGCGAAGCACAGCCCTGCCGCCGTCAGCAGCTCCCACAGATTCAGATAGTCCTTAATCAACAGCTTCGTAACCTCCGGTGTGTGAAGGTTGCGCTCCAGATACAGCAGCATCAGCCAGATGCCCGTGAACAGTACGCCGACCGAGAGCAGGACAATCACAGCTGTCGCAAACTCAAAGCGCATAGCGGTGAATATTTCTTTTTTAGAATGAAGAATGCCTGCCGAAGCCAGTGGCTGCGGCTTTTGGTCGCTCTGCGGCTTTCCGAGCAGCGCGTCTACGGTTGTATCATAAATTTCGCTGAGTTTCAGCAGCAAATCCACCGATGGCATTGTTTTGTCATTTTCCCATTGGCTGACGCTTTGCCGTGTGACATAGAGCTGATTTGCCAGCGCATCCTGCGACAAGCCCTTTTCTTTGCGCAGGGCTTGCAGATTTTTTCCGAAGGTCATTTCATCCATCCGTCCTTGTTGTAATATTCTTTATCGGAAATATCGACTTTTTCGTCAAGATTGTATTCGCTGTTTTGAAACATTCCCGAGCCGATTGTATAGTCGGTATTCATACCTCTTACTACCGCCGCGCCGATAATCGCAACGAGGATAAGCAACGGTATCAGCAGCCATCCCATGACCTCACCTCCTTTGCCCTGAGTATAGGCACAGGTGGCAAAAAAGTCAAGCAAGCGTTGCTTTACATAGATTTTTAGCCAAAAAACGGAGGTGTTTGCCAAATCGGCAAGCTCCTCCGTTATATTTATATTTCTGATAAAGAATATTCTTGCTTGCGCTTTCCGGCGTTTTTGAAGATAACCTTGTACAATCGCTTGGAGTCCGCAATGGTGCGAAAGTGAGAGGTGCTGTTGTTTTCAATATAAACTGCCTGAATTTTGACTTCCCTGATCGGAATTCCCATTCTGTCCACATCAATCAGCATCTGCATTTCATACTCATACCGTTCTCCCTCAATTTCCTTGAGCACCGGTACCAGGTCATGTGAAAAACCGCGCAAGCCGCTTTGTGTGTCATAGATTTTCACCGGCGTCAGGGTGTTCAGAAAAAAGCGAGTGATGAAGTTGCCGCTTTTGCTGCGGAACGGCGCGCCTTTTTTGAGGTGACGGCTGCCGATAATCAGGGTAGAGGGATGCTGCCGCGCGGCGAACGTTACATTTTCGGTGTCGTCAATCAAGTGCTGACCGTCCGCGTCTACCGTCACAACCGTATAGGGCGCTTCGCAGTGCTTCTCAATCCAGCACAGACCGGTTTTTAGTGCCATGCCCTTGCCGCGGTTCTTTTCGTGGCGCAAAATGACGTCCGCACGGCCTGCCGCCGCAAACAAATCGGCGAATTCCGAGTCGCTGCCGTCGTTTACCAGCACAACGGTGTAGCCGTTGTCCTTGAGGTCGCGCACGACGTTGAGCATCTTTCGGTCGGGGTTATAAGCCGGAACCAAGGCAATTTTTCTCATCATTTCCATAGCCTTACGGCTCCTTTCACTGTTCTGTCTATAGCATACCATATTTCAAAGCTTTTTTCAACAAAAAACGCCGACGGATTGCTCCGCCGGCGTAAATTGATTAGTCAAGCGAACGCTTTTGCGCCGCGGGAACGCGCTTTTCGTAACAGGCGAAAGCGGCGTCCACCATCTCCTTTTTGGGCTTGGGAGAAATCAGGCTTACCACCGGCACAATAATCAGACCGGCGAGCATCGTGAACGCGCCGCAGTTAATCGGCGACTGCAGAATAACGGGGAAGAAGCTGCGGAAGAAAAGGTTGAGCACCATGACGCCGGCGCCGAAGATAAAGCTGCACCAGCAGGCGAGCTTGGTGGTCTTTTTCCAGTAAAGACCGTAGAGGAACGGCGCGAGGAAGGCGCCTGCCAGCGCACCCCACGAAACACCCATCAGCTGCGCGATAAACTTCACGCTTTCGTTCTGGCTCTGCGTCTGATAGATGGCAATCAACGCGGAAATCGCGATAAATACGACGATAAATACGCGAATCAGTACCACCTGCTTTTTGTCGCTCATTTTCTTGATAATGTTGCCCTTGAGCAAATCGATGGTGAGGGTGGAGCTGGAGGCGATAACCAGCGAGCTGAGGGTTGACATGGACGCGCTCAACACTAAAATCACCACAACCGCAATCAGCAAATCGGGCAGGGAAGACAGCATTGTCGGGATAATCGCGTCATAGCCATTGGCGGCGACATCCACATCAAAGAGTCTGCCGAAGCCGCCGAGGAAGTAACAGCCGCCTGCAACAATAATGGCAAAGGCGGTAGAAATGACGGTGCCCTTGCGGATGTCCTTTTCGTGTTTAATCGCGTAGAACTTCTGCACCATCTGCGGCAAGCCCCAGGTGCCGAGAGAAGTCAGGATAACGACGCCGAGCAGATTCAGCGGATCGGGACCGAAGAAGGAGTTGAACGCGCCGGGCATATCGGTGACAGCTTCATCGGTAACCTCCGACAAGCCTTTGAGCGCCTCCATAAAGCCGCCCTGCTGGGAAAGCACCGCCGCGATGACCGCGACAATGCCAATGAGCATGATAATGCCCTGAATAAAGTCGTTGATGGCGGTCGCCATATAGCCGCCGGCGATGACATAAATGCCGGTCAGCACGGACATGGCGAGAATACACCAGATGTAGGGAATACCGAACGCCATCTCAAACAGACGCGAAAGTCCGTTGTAGAGCGAGGCGGTATAGGGAATCAGGAAGATAAAGACAATGACGGAAGCGCCGATTTTCAAGCCCTTGCTGTCAAAGCGCTTGCCGAAGAACTCCGGCATGGTCGCGGAGTTGAGGTGCTGCGTCATAATGCGCGTGCGCCGTCCGAGGATTGCCCACGCGAGAAATGAGCCAATCAACGCGTTGCCGATGCCGATCCAGGTGGAGGCGATTCCGTATTTCCAGCCGAACTGACCGGCGTAGCCGATGAAGATAACGGCGGAGAAATATGAGGTGCCGTAGGCGAAGGCGGTCAGCCACGGGCCGACGCTTCTGCCGCCGAGCACGAAGCCGTTGACGTCGGTGGCGTTTTTGCGGCAATAAATGCCCACGCCGACCATCACGCCGAAAAACAGCACCAACATGACAATTTTCAAAACCATTTAATATACCCCTTTTCCGAGCGAAGCCCAGTCTTCGCTCATTTCAAATTTATCTCATTCTGCTGGGCGACAACACTTTCGCCACAGTAGATTTTTCTGAGCACGGGTTTTTCGATTTTGCCGGTGGGATTGCGCGGCACCTTCGCGAAGATGATTTTGCGCGGCCGCTTGTAGCGCGGCAAATCCATACAGAAGCGGTTGACGTCCTCCTCGCTGAGCGTATAGCCCTCCTTCACCTCAATCACCGCCGTGGCAATTTCGCCGAGACGCTGGTCGGGAAGTCCGATGACCGCCACATCCTTGATGGCGTCATTGGCGCGCAGGAAGTCCTCAATCTGAACAGGGTAGATGTTCTCGCCGCCGGTGATAATCACGTCCTTTTTGCGGTCAACAAGGTAAATAAAGCCGTCGCTGTCACGCTCCGCCATATCGCCGGTGTACAGCCAGCCTTCGCTGTCGAGCACCTCCTCGGTGGATTTGACGTCCTTGTAGTAGCACTTCATGACGCCCGGACCCTTGACGGCTAATTCGCCGACGCCGTCCTTGACTTCGTTGCGGTGTTCATCGACAATCTTCACCTGCCAGCCGTAGCCGGGAATACCAATGGCGCCGACCTTATCCACGTTTTCTATGCCGAGGTGGACGCAGCCGGGTCCGATGCTCTCGCTCAGACCGTAGTTGGTGTCATACGCGTGGTGGGGGAATACCGCCTTCCAGCGCTTAATCAGCGTCGGCGGAACGGGCTGTGCGCCGATGTGCATCAGACGCCATTGACTCAGCTCGTAGCGCGTCAGGTCAACCTTTCCGCTTTCAATCGCGTCCAGAATATCCTGCGCCCACGGTACCAGCAGCCACACGATGGAGCAGCGTTCCTCGCTGACGCAGCGGATAATCCATTCGGGACTCACGCCGCGCAGCAGCACCGCCTTGCCGCCCGAAATCAGGCTGCCGAACCAGTGCATTTTGGCGCCGGTGTGGTACAGCGGCGGAATACAGAGAAACACATCGTCTTTTTTCTGATGGTGATGCGCCTGCTCCACCTTGGCGGAATGTACCAGCGCGGCGTGCGCGTGCAAAATCGCCTTGGGGAAGCCGGTGGTTCCGGAGGAGAAGTAAATGGCGCCGTCATCCTCGTCGGTGATGTAGATACTCGGCGCCTGTGAGGAGCAGTAATTGAGCAGCTTGTCGTAGCTGTCCGCAAAGCTGGGGCACTCGTCGCCGACATAAAAGCAGTCCTTCAGCCGCGGAATCCGGTCGTGGATTTCCTCGACTCTGCCGATAAATTCGGGGCCGAATACCAAGAAGTCGGAGTCGGATTTTTCCAGACAATATTTAATTTCCTCGGCGGTATAACGGAAATTCAGCGGCACCGCTACCGCGCCGGATTTGAGAATACCAAAATAAATGGGCAGCCAGTCGAGGCAGTTCATCAGCAGAATCGCTACCTTGTCGCCTTTTTGGATGCCGCGAGTCAGCAGGAGGTTCGCGAAGCGGTTTGCCTGCTTTTCAAACTCTCCCCATGTCAGCTGCTTGCGAAAGGCGCCGCCGCGCGCGGATTCAATCAGAGAATACTCGCGCCAGGTCACGTGCGGAACATTTTTGACCTCGGGATTAATCTCCACCAGCGCGATGTCGTTTTTAAAATACGTAGCGTTTCTCGTCAGAAACTCAGTGATAGGCATAGATAAGCTCCTTTGATTTTTATGATTTAAATGGCTAAAGCGGTTAGCCCGAAAAAATTCCCCGAACACAGCTCGGGGCACTTGTCACCTATATACTATCGCACTTTTTTATCCGTTTGTCAAGAGAAAACGGAATATTTGTGCAGAGTAGACGGAGAATTGCGCGTTTTTTTGTGCAAGGAATATAATTATTGTGTTTGGCGTTGTGCTTGGCTGTCTGTATAGATACAGTGATGAAGCGGTTTTATCCATCACAGTATACAAATCAACCATATTTTCTTTGTATAATTTCCACAAATTTGATATAACTGCCAAATAATCGTTGCAACCAATACTTTCATATGATAAAATACTAATGCGTATTTGTCGAAAACGGCGGTTTTTCGGCGAAAATAAAACATAGGAGAATAGAACAAAATGAAAAAGAATCTGGTCAAGAACCTGATATTCGTCGGTGCCATCATCGCCTATATCGTGTTCTGCTTTACCCAGGCACCGATTACGCAGGCAGTCACGATGATTGGCTCCGGTGAGGAAGCGGTTGCCATGGGCTCGTGGTGGTCACTGCTGCCTCCGATTATCGCTATCGGTCTGGCGCTGATCACCAAGGAGGTTTATTCCTCCCTCTTCATCGGCATCATCTCGGGTGCGGTGCTCCACGCCATTTCGATGGGCACCGGCTTTGAGGGTGTCATGACATCGGTTGTCGGCGATGGTCTGATTGCGAACATCGCGGACAGCTACAATGTCGGCATCCTGATTTTCCTCGTCGTTCTCGGCGCCATCGTCGTGCTGATGAACCGTGCCGGCGGCAGCCGTGCTTACGGTGAATGGGCTGCCCGGCATATCCATACCCGCGTCGGCGCGAGCATTTCCACCTTCTTGCTCGGCGTGCTGATTTTTGTGGATGACTACTTCAACTGCCTCACCGTCGGTTCTGTCATGCGTCCCGTGACGGATAAGCACAACATCTCACGCTCCAAGCTCGCGTACATCATCGACGCGACCGCGGCGCCGGTCTGCATTATCGCGCCGATTTCCTCATGGGCAGCGGCAGTCAGCGGCACTGTCGAGGGCGTCAACGGTATTCAGCTGTTTATCAGTACGATTCCGTACAACCTCTACGCGCTGCTCACCCTGATTATGGTTCTCTTCATCTCGGTGTCCAACGTGGATTTCGGTCCCATGCGCACTCACGAAATCAACGCCATCAACGGCGACCTCTTTACCACGCGCAACAGTGTCTATGATAAGGACGACGAGCCGGCAACCTCCAAGGGCAAGGTCATCGACCTGATTCTGCCGGTTGTTCTGCTGATTGCCTTCTGCGTCATCGGTATGCTCTACACCGGCGGCCTGTTTGAAGGCGCAAGCATCATCGACGCGTTTGCCGACTGTGACGCTTCTGTTGGTCTTTCCCTCGGTTCTCTTGGCGCACTGATTGTCATCATCTTCTATTATATGGCGCGCCGCGTGCTGAAATTTACCGAGTGCATGAGCTCGCTGGTCGCCGGCTTCAAGCAGATGGTTCCCGCTATTCTGATTCTCGTCTTTGCGTGGACGCTGAAAACCATGACCAACCAGCTCGGCGCCGCTGAATTTGTCAGAGGCATCGTTGAAGGCGCCACTGCTATTCAGATTCTTCTGCCGTTGCTGCTCTTTGCGGTTGCGCTTGGTCTTTCGTTTGCCACCGGAACCTCCTGGGGCACCTTCGGTATCCTCATCCCGATTGTCACCGGCGTGTTCTCGTCGCAGCTTTCCTCCGTTTCCGACGGCAATATTCCCTCTATGGTCATCATCTGCATCTCCGCCTGTCTTGCCGGCGCGGTCTGCGGCGACCACTGTTCTCCGATTTCGGACACCACCATCATGGCGTCCACCGGCGCGCAGTGCGACCATGTTAATCACGTTTCCACGCAGCTGCCCTATGCGATGACCGTCGCGGGTGTTTCCGCAATCGGTTATTTGCTTGCCGGCTTTGTCCAGAACGTATTCGTTGTGCTCGGCGTTTCGGTCGTGCTGATGCTGGCGGTGCTCTTTGGCATCAAGTTCATCTTCGGGAAGGATAACGCCAAAAAAATTAAAAAGTAAGAATTGTGTTTTTGAAAGGTCTGACATCGTGCGGACCTTTCTTTTTCTTTACATTCGTCTGAATATGTGCTAAGATACAAGCATCAAGAAAGGAAGGTGTCGCATGAAAACAGGATTGATTTTGGAAGGCGGCGCCATGCGCGGCTTGTTCAGTGCCGGTGTCATTGACGTGATGATGGAGCATGGGCTGACCTTCGATGTACTGATTGGCGTTTCTGCCGGAGCGGCGTTTGGCTGTAACTATAAGTCGGGGCAGATTGGCAGAGTCATCCGCTACAATACGCGCTTTGCCCGTGACAAGCGCTATTGCAGCGCCAAATCTCTGATGACCACCGGCAATTTGTTCAACGCGACGTTCTGCTACCACACCGTACCCAACCGTCTGGACGTTTTTGACCGTGAGGCGTTCAACGCATCGCCCATGGTGTTTTATGTCGTTTGTACCGACAGCAAAACAGGCTTGCCGGTCTATCACCGCTGCGATACCGCCGACGATGAATGCTTCGAGTGGATTCGCGCGTCCGCGTCCATGCCGCTGGTCTCCAAGCCCGTTGTGCTGGAGGGGAAGCCGTTGCTTGACGGAGGTATCGCGGATTCCATACCGCTGCGTTTTATGCTGAAAAACGGCTGCAAACGCAATGTTGTCGTGCTCACACAGCCGCGTGATTACGTGAAGTCCAAGCCGTCTCTTTTGCCGGTGATGAAGCTGTCTCTGCGCCGATATCCTAATCTTATCACCGCTATGGAGCGTCGCCACGAGGATTACAACCGCAGCCGCAAGCTGGTGTTCAGCGAAGAAAAGGCAGGCGGCGCGTTTGTCATCTGTCCCAGGGAACCGCTGCCGATTGGCAGAGTGGAGCACGATCCCGATAAAATGCGCACGGTTTATCAGCTCGGACGCGAAGCGGCGGAGGAAAAAATCGACGATTTGCGCCGGTTTGTCTCTCAGCAATAACAAGACGGAAAGGCTTGGCAATCAAACCTTTCCGTTTTTCTATGCGTTCACAAACGCTAAAATATCCTGATGCACGTCTTCGGCGCAGAAGTCGTTGAGGACTTCGTGCCTTGCGTCTTGGTAGAGCTTGATAACGGCGTTTTTGCCGTTTTTCACCAGCCCGTCGTACACCTGCCGCACGCCCTTGCCGTAGTTGCCGACAGGATCCTCACTGCCGGACAGCAGCAGAATCGGGACATTCAGCTCGGGACTGCGGAACCAGTCGGGACGGTTGCAGAAAATGAGCATACGCAGCAAATCACTCATGGACGATGCGCAGAAATGGAAGGCGCAGTAGCGGTCGGAGTGATAGAGGTCGCGATTTTCTTTGATACTGCTCAGCCACGCGTGGGCGTCCTCCTCGTCAAAGTGGCTGTTGTAGGTGCCAAACATCAGACGTTCGATGGCAGGAGATACGTACCGCTCACCCTTGCGGCGGATGATGAAATTAATCAGCAGAATGCCGGGCTTCGCTGCCGGATTCGGACCTCCCGTGCCCATAATAATCAGCTTGTCCCAAAGCTTGCTGGTGAAGGTGCAGCGCACGATGAACGAACCCATGCTGTGTCCCATCAGCACACAGGGAAGCGCCTGACCAAATTCCTCCTTCATAGCGGCGGTGAAGCGGCGCACATCCGCCAGCAGGTATTGATGACCGCCAATATAGCCCAGCTCGCTGCCGTCTTTGGCGGTTCTGCCGTGACCGAGGTTGTCAAAGCCGTAGCATACCCATCCGTTTTCTGCCATAAAGCGCATCAAACGGTCGTAGCGGCCAATATGCTCAATCATGCCGTGTACAATGTGAAACAAGCCCTTGATTTCACCTGCCGGCAAATAAACGCGACAATATAGTTGATGCTTTCCGTCCGAGGAAGGGAAGCGTCTTTCCGTAACTTCAATCATGATTTACTCCTGTCCTGTACAAGCCCTGACGGCGTTGTGCCAGCCGTCAAGCAATTTTTTGCGTTCCTGTTTGTCCATTTGCGGCTTAAATACGTTCTCTGTTGCCGCGTTGGCAATCAATTCTCCGCGGCTTTTCCAGAAGCCTGTCGCAAGACCGGCGAGGTACGCCGCGCCAAGTGCGGTTGCCTCCTTCTGCCCGGGACGAATGACCTGGGTGTCGGAGATATCCGCCTGAAACTGCATGAGGAAATTGTTTGCCGAAGCGCCGCCGTCCGCGCGCAGACAGGTGATGTCCAGACCGGTATCCGAGCGCATCGCGGCTATCACGTCATGCGACTGGTAGGCGATGGATTCCAGCGCGGCACGGATAATATGCTCGCGTGTACTGCCCATCGTCAAGCCGGTAATGATGCCCCGCGCGTGCATTTTCCAGTGCGGCGCGCCCAAGCCCGAAAAGGCTGGCACAACGTACACGCCATTGCTGCTCCTGACCTTTTGGGCAAAGTAATCGGTGTCCTTGGAATCGCCGATAAACCGCAGTCCGTCGCGCAGCCACTGCACCACCGCGCCGCCGGTAAAGACGCTGCCCTCTAAGGCGTAGGCGGTGGGCTGACCGGTTTCGGTGGCGGCAATGGTGGTCAGCAGTCCGTGGCGGCTTGTCACCGGTGTACACCCTGTGTGCGCCAGCAAAAAGCAGCCGGTGCCGTAGGTGATTTTCATGTCGCCCTTGTCAAAGCAGCCCTGCCCAAACAGCGCCGCTTGCTGGTCGCCGGCGATACCGCCAATCGGCACCGTCGCGCCCATCAGCTCGGTCTCGCCGTATATTTCGCTGCTGCTGCGTACCTCCGGCAGCATACTCATGGGGATTTGCAGTCGTTCACACAGCTTAGTATCCCACTTTTGCTCATGAATATGATACAGCATGGTGCGGGAGGCGTTGGTGCGGTCGGTGACGTGCACGCGTCCGCCTGTCAGCTTCCACACCAACCATGTGTCCACCGTGCCGAACAGCAGCTCGCCGCGCTCGGCTTTTTCACGCGCCCCGGGCACGTTGTCAAGAATCCATTTGATTTTGGTCGCGCTGAAATACGCGTCAATGCGCAGTCCGGTAGCCTGACGGATGTATTCGCCCCAGCCCTCACGCTCCAACTCCTCGCACAGCGGCGTTGTGCGGCGGCATTGCCAGACAATCGCGTTATACACCGGCTTTCCGGTGCTCTTTTCCCACACGATTGCCGTTTCGCGCTGGTTGGTAATGCCGACGGCAGCGATATCCCCGGGAGAAACGCCGCTTTTCGCGATACATTCCGTCAGCGTCGCGTACTGGTTGGCGTAGATATCCATCGGATCCTGCTCTACCCATCCGGGCTGCGGAAAAAGCTGCGGCAGCTCATGCTGTGATACGCTCACGACGCGCTGCTCGCGGTCAAAAAGAATACTTCTGGTGCTGGTGGTGCCCTCGTCGAGCGCCAAAATGTATTGCTTCATAAGCATCCCTGCCTATCTTGTTTGATATTTCCATTTTAGCACAGAAAACGGTCAGTTTCAATGAGTTTTTTTCTTGCGCACGGAATATTTTCGTGATAAAATATAACTAAATTTTAAAAGGGGGTTATTTGATGAAAAAGACCATTGCACTGCTGCTTTCCCTGCTCATGCTGATGAGCCTGTTCAGCCTTTCTGCCTTTGCCGCGGAGGAAAAGGGTTCGCCGACGGCGTTTCCTGCCGAAAACGGACTGTACGCACACGCTGTCCTCAATGCCGATGAGGGCGAGGCGTGGCATCGCTGGCAGAGCGTCCACGACGAGGATTTTAACAAACCCAATCCCAACACCCGCTATTTCTTTCTGCCTTGTTCGGCGGATGACGGCGTGGTGGATGTGTACAACGCTTTCGATACCGACGTGACGGTCAACGGCGTCACCCTTGCCGCCAAAACCACCGGTGAGGTGCCGTACCGCGCGGGGGAGAGCTACGACGTTTCCGCAAACGGCACGGCTTATACGCTGACTGTCATGCGTTCCCATGCCGAGGCGGCGATTTACATCAACAATCCTGATACCGGCGACGGTGTGGAGCTGATGGATTACCTCAATGCCGACAAAAGCCGTTCGGCAACCGCGACCGGCGCGATTGTCACGCCCGACGGCAAGCTTGACAGCACGCCTGTCAAGAAAATCAAGGGCAGAGGCAACACCTCATGGGACAAGCCCAAGAAGGGTTACAATATCACCTATGACAAGAAGGTGAGCATTGCCGGCATGGAAAAAAACAAAAAATATTCCATTCTTGCGAATTATCAGGATGATTCACTTTCGCGCAACCGGTTTCTCTATGACCTCTCTGACGCGGTGGGAATGCCCTACGCCTCCGATTCGCGCTATGTGGACTTTTATGTCAACGGCTACTACTGGGGCAGCTACCTGATGACGGAGAAGGTTGAGCCGGGCAGCTTGGTGCCCGAGGTAGACGACGAGGGCTATCTCAATGAGGACGGCACGCTGCGTGAGGAATTTCCGTTTATCGTCGAGGTGGACGCAAGTGCCGGCGACGACGATTACTGGCTGAGTACCAAGGGACTGAAGCTGACCATCAAGTCCCCCGAGCTGGATGATGGGGATCCGTATTACGACGAGGTCAAGGACTATGTCAAAACCTGTTTTGACAAGTTCTATAACGCCACCGGTTCGCGTCTGTTGAAGCTGTCAAACTATGCGGACGTGGAGTCCGTCACCAAGCTCTGGCTGATCAATGAGCTGGGCAAGAACTGGGACAGCGGCGTATCGAGCACGTTTTTCACCTACAAGCAGGACGAGAACGGCACTTATAAATTTTACGGTTCGCCTGTTTGGGACTACGACAATTCCTTAGGCAACGCCGTCGGCGTTGCGCGCGATTTGCGCAGCTTCGGTGTGACGGATTATGAGAAATACACCGGCTGGTGGTGCCGCTATAAAGGACTGCCTGTCGGCACCAAAACGCCGACCAATATCATGGGAAGAATCGCCGTCAACAGCGAGGTGCTTGCCGCAGCGCCGAAAATCTGGTTTGAAAAGTTTGTGCCTGCTATGCGGCACTTCACCGGAGAGCAAACCAACGCGAAAAACGGCAGCGAATTTAATTCCAGAGAAGAATATTACAGCCGCGTTGCCGACAGCGCCGCCATGAACTATACAAGCGGCTGGCTGCTTGATACCGGCGACTGGATTGCCGACCATTCGCGTTTGTATCCGGCAGTCTATGACAGTGAAAAGCAGACAATGACGGTGGCAAGCCGCGCGACAACCTATCCGCAGACCTTCCGCGGAATGTACGATTATTGCGCCGACTGGTTTGTCAGCCGTTCGGCGTGGCTGACCGCGCAGTTTGCGCCGGATTACACGCCTGATATGGTGCTGATGGGTGACGCGGACGGCAGCCGGACAATTGACATCAACGATGTCACCGCCGTACAGTCCATCATTGCCGAATCGATGGAAGCGGATGAAAGAACACGCTTTATCGCAGATGTGGATCAAAACGGCATGGTGGATATCGTCGATGCCACCTGCATCCAGAAATACATCGCGGAAATACCCGACGACACCGCTGTTACCGGCAAGCAGGTTGCCTATATTCCTGCGTAAATAAAATTAACGGAAAGGTTTGCCGTAAAGACAAGCCTTTCCGTTTTTTAATGGTTAATTTACAGAAGCCTGCATCCGTGAAACGGGAATGACGCGCGATGAAGCTGCGTTATTCAATCGGTTCAAAATCCGCGACGCCGTGCTTGCAGAGAGGACAGATGAAGTCCTCGGGCAGCTCGTCGCCTTCATAGATGTAGCCGCATACCTTGCATACCCAGCCCTTTTTGCCATCCGTCTGCGGCTTGGGCTTGACGTTGTTCTGGTAGTAGGTGTAGGTCATGGTTTCCTTGTCGGAGGTGACACGCGCCTCGGTGACGGTGCAGATAAACATACCGTGCGTATCGAGGTCAATATAATCCTCAACCTTCAGGGACATAAAGGAGTTGATATACTTGGGCAGGAACACCAGTCCGTTATCGGAACGCAACGGCTCCCAGCCCTCAAATTTATCGGCGTTTCTGCCGCTCTGGAAGCCGAAATTCTCAAAGACAGAGAAGGGAGCCTCGACAGACAGGCAGTTGACGTTCATCACACCGGTGTTTTTGATGACATGGTGAGAGTAGTTCTGTTTGTTGATGCAGACCGCAACGCGGTTGGGAGAGTTGGTCACCTGCGTAACGGTGTTGACAATCAGACCGTTGTCCTTCTTGCCGTCGTTGGAGGTGACGACATACAGACCGTAGCCGATGTTGAACAGGGCAGTCATATCGTTCTTATCGGCGGTTTCGTCATGCTGAGCGAGGTAGTCCTTGCACAGCTCGTTGGCGAGGTTCTCCAGCTGTTCCTTGCTCTGCTCGTTGAGAGCGGACAGGATGCGCACGGTGGTGTCGGTGAAGGTCAGATTCTTGCAGCCCTCGAGCATCTTCTTCATGGTCTTTGCCGCCAGCGGCGCCCATGAGCCGTTCTCAATCAGACCGATGGTCTTGTTCTGGAAGTTGCGCTCGGTGAGGTGGTTGATAAATTCGCGCATGAAGGGGAAGATTTCGGCGTTATAGGTAGTGGTGGCAAGCACAATTCTGCCGTAGCGGAAGGCGTCCTCTACACACTCTGCCATATCCTCGCGCGCGAGGTCGTTGACAACCACCTTCGGGCAGCCCTTGACACGCAGCTTTTCGGCAAGCAGCTCCACAGCCTTTTTGGTGTTGCCGTAAACAGAGGTGTAGGCAATCATAATGCCGTCGCTCTCAACACTGTAGCTTGACCAGGTGTTGTACAATCCGAGATAGTAGCCGAGATTTTCGGTCAGAACGGGACCGTGCAGCGGACAGATAATCTGAATATCCAGCTTCGCCGCCTTTTTCAGCAGGTTCTGTACCTGTGCGCCGTACTTGCCGACAATGCCGATGTAGTAGCGTCTCGCTTCGCAAGCCCAGTCCTCCTCCACATCGAGCGCGCCGAACTTGCCGAAGCCGTCGGCGGAGAAGAGCACCTTGTCCTTGCTGTCGTAAGTGACGATGACCTCAGGCCAGTGCACCATCGGAGCGGTGACGAAGGTCAGGGTGTGCTCGCCGAGCTCAAGCGTATCGCCTTCGCCGACGACAATGCGTCTGTCCTCAAACTGTGTGCCAAAGAAGTTCTGCATCATGGTGAACGCCTTGGCGGAGGAGACAATCGTGGTATCGGGATAGTTCTTCATAAAATTGAAGATATTCGCGGAGTGATCCGGCTCCATGTGCTGCACGACAAGGTAGTCGGGCTTGCGATCGCCCAGCGCGTCCTCAAGGTTGTTGAGCCACTCGTGGGTGAAGTTGCGGTCAACGGTGTCCATCACCGCGACCTTCTCGTCAAGAATCACATAGGAGTTGTATGCCATACCGTTGGGAACGACATACTGACCTTCAAACAGGTCGATTTTGTGGTCATTAACGCCGACATAGCGGATGTCTTTGGTTATTTCCATGGGAATACTTCCTTTCATATCTGATGTTACCCTAAGTTTACCATATTTTTTTCGGTAATACAAGTGATTTTCTGGCATTTTGAAGAAAATATACAGATGAAAAAGGCAGCCTGCCGCAAGACGTATTGAACCCTTCGGCGTGCCAAATCCGAAAATAGCTTGCAAAGTTTTTGCGGATAGCATATAATGAGGGAAACAAACAGAAACTGAGGTGATGATGATGTCTGAAGAAAAAAACCTGCGCCTGTGGAGCCTCGCGTGGCCGATATTTATCGAAACAGCGCTGTTCATGCTGCTCGGCTTTGTGGATGTCTTTATCCTCAGCAAATATGACGACCTCGCGGCGTCCTCTGTCGGCGCGGCGAATCAGGCGGTTTCCATCGCCACGATTGTCTTCACAGTCGTATCCTCCGCCAGCGCCGTGCTGATTTCGCAGTACCTCGGCGCCAAAAAGAAGGAATCCGCTTCACGTATCGCGGCGCTGTCCATTGTGCTGCACCTGCTCACGGGCTTGGTCATCAGCGCGGTATTTGTGCTGTTCAACGCGCCGATTCTGCGCTTTATCGGCGCGGAGGGCAAAATTTTGGAATTTGGCGCACAATATCTTTCCATCGTCGGCGGCTTCATCTTCCTGCAGGCGCTGATGACCGCGATGTCGGTCATTATCCGCAACCACGGCATGACGCGTGTGTCCATGTACGTGACTGTCGGCATGAATCTGCTCAACACCGCCCTCGACACCGTGCTGGTGCTTGGTCTGTTCGGACTGCCGCGCATGGGTGTGACGGGCGTAGCTATCGCTACCTCGTTCAGCCGCATTGCAGGCACCATTATCCTTGCGGTGGTGTTGTTTCGGAAAATTGAGAAAATCAGTATTTTCCGCTTGCTGAAGCCGTTTCCGTGGGCGGATTTAGGCGCGATTATCAAAATCGGCGTACCGGCGGCGCTTGAAACCTTCTTGTATAACCTTTCTCAGCTGGTGATTACCTCAATGGTGCTCAACTGCCTGACAGATAACGAGCTGATTGCCAAAACCTACGTGCAGAACATCACCATGTTCTTTTACATTTTCGCCGTCTCCATCGGGCAGGCGTCGCAAATCATGGTCGGTCACCTTGTCGGCGCCGGCAAAACCGAGGAGGCGTATCGGCAGGGCTTGGTATCACACCGCCGTGCCCTGCTGATTTCCCTGATCGTATCGTTTTTAGGGGTGATTTTCCGTTCGCAGCTGCTCGGTATCTATACCGACGACGCGGCGGTCATTGCGCTTGGCGCGGGAATCTTTGTGATAAATTTCTTCCTGGAATTCGGCAGAACCACCAACCTTGTCATGATTGCTTGTCTGCGCGGTGCGGGAGATGTGTATTTTCCGACCGCCTGCGCCATTTTCTCCATGTGGGTAATCAGCGTCGGCGGTTCCTTCCTCTTCGCTGTTGCCTTCGGCTGGGGCATCTACGGCTTGTGGATAGCGCTTGCGGCGGACGAGGTGTTCCGCGGTATCCTTATGCTCCTGCGCTGGCGCAGCGGCAAGTGGAAAACCAAACGTGTGGTAAAGGAAGTCTGATGTATTTTTTTCATAAATATATTGATTTTAGTTCCACATTATTATACAATAGTATCAGGAAACGATTCCGAGAACAGGAGGCTTACCCATGGGATTATTTGACAGTACGCAGAAGCCGTCCTCCGGCGGCAACCGCAGTGAGGAAATTGTTTTTTCTTCGCTGCCCGACACCCTGGAGCAGTTCAAGGCGCTGCCGCAGGCACAGCTGCAAACACCGTTTGATACCGCTGCCATGACAGTGCTGGCGTTCTGCTTCTATCCGGGCAATCCGGAGCTTTCGCTGCAAATGGTCGATTATCTGCGCGGACCGCGTCCGCTGTCCAACTACGACCGCAGCTTTATCAAGGATCGCTTTCGCGACAGCGATTATGTGCCGCGTTCCTATTTTGAGGGTGCGACGCCGCAAAATGATTACCAACCGCAGCAGCCCTACCGCGTCCGTGTCAGCGAAAACCCCTATTCCTATCAGAATCAGGGCTACGCGACACTCTGGATCCGCTCCGGCGGCGCGGACTCACCCCGTCAGGTTCAGCTGCGTCTTGCCAAGGACGGCAAATGGTATCTGTGGGAGCAGTTTCTTTTAGCCGGCATCCGTCAGCCCGAAAGTCTGAACCCGTGGGCATAACATTGATAAAAGGAGTTTTAATATGGGACTTTTTGAAAAGAAATATTGTGACATCTGTGGCGAGAAAATCGGACTTCTCGGTAACCGCAAGTTAGAGGACGGCAACATCTGCTCCAAGTGTGCCGGTAAGCTTTCGCCGTTTTTCTCCGGCAGAAAGCACGCTACCCTCGACGAGATCAAAGAGCAGCTCGCTTATCGTGAGCAGAACCGCGAACAATTGAATGGTTTTAACCCGACCGTTACCTACGGTCACCGTACAAAGGTGTATATCGATAGTCAGAACGCCTGCTTTGTTGTCAGCAAAAAGAACAATTACCGCGAGGAAAACGCCGATATTATCGGGTTTGCGCAGGTTACCGGCGCAAATTACAACGTTGAGGAGCATCGCTCCGAAATCTATCACAAGAACGCGGAGGGCAGAAGTGTTTCCTATAATCCGCCGCGTTATGAGTATAGCTACGAATTTAAAATCACGATTACTGTCAATTCGCCGTATTTCAATGAAATCACCTTTGAGCTGAGCGACAACCGTCCCACAAGCCGCTATGAAGAATCCTACCACCGCTTCGAGCAGGAGGCAAACGAGTTGATCAATGCTGTCCGCGGCATGGGTATGCCGCAGCCAATGGGCTATCAGCAGCTGGGCTACCAACAGCCGATGGGTTATCCGCAGCAGCAAGGTTATCAGCAGCCGATGGGCTACCCCCAGCAGCAAGGCTACCAACAGCCGATGGGCTACCCCCAGCAGCAGGGCTACCAGCAGCCGATGGGTTATCCGCAGCAGCAAGGCTACCAGCAGCCGATGGGTTATCCGCAGCAACAAGGCTACCAGCAGCCGATGCAGGGTTATCCGCAGCAACAAGGCTATCAGCAGCCGATGCAGGGTTATCCGCAACAGCAAGGCTATCAGCAGCCAATGAACCAACCGCAAGCCGGTGCCCTTCAGTGGGTATGCGCCTGCGGCTGCACCAACAGCGGCAGATTCTGCGAAGCCTGCGGCGCGCAGCGTAACCGGTAAACCAACGACACCCTTGACATTCCGTCAAGGGTGCATATTTTTTTGAAAAAAGTTGAAAATACTATTGACAAATCCGAATTGATTTGATACAATCTAATTGTACTAAATACAAACCAAGGAGGTATTTCTCATGACATTTTATGATTTTAAGGTAAACAAGCGCAAAGGCGGCGAGCTTGACCTCGCTGATTGGCAGGGCAAGGTTGTCCTTGTCGTCAACACCGCGACCGGCTGTGGCTTCACGCCGCAGTACGAGGGCATCGAGAAGCTCTACGAAAAGTACCACGAGCAAGGCTTTGAGGTGTTGGACATTCCGTGCAACCAGTTTGGCAACCAGGCGCCCGGCAGCGACGAGGAGATTCATCAGTTCTGCACCGCGCGCTATAAGACACAGTTTGAGCAGATGGCAAAGGCGGACGTCAACGGCGAAAACGAGCTGCCGCTGTATACCTTCCTGAAGGAGCAGGCTCCCGAGGAGGAGGTCAAAGGTCTGAAAAACAAGGCGGCAATGAAGGCAATCTCCAAAATCAGCAAAACAGCCAAAACCGCCGCTGATATCCAGTGGAACTTTACCAAGTTTTTGGTAGATAGAGAGGGCAAGGTCGTCAACCGCTACAGCCCTGTGATTGAACCCGAAAAAATCGACGCCGATATCGCGGCATTACTCTAAAAAGCGAAGGAGAATAACAATGGCAGTATTAGAAGTAACAGGCAGCAATTTCAACCAAGAGGTATTACAGTCCGACGTACCCGTCCTCGTGGATTTTTACGCGACATGGTGCGGACCCTGCAAGATGCTCCGCCCCACACTCGAGCAGATCGCGGCTGACAGACAGGACGTCAAGGTCATCGCGGTCAATATTGAGGACGAGGACGAGCTTGCCGATCAGTACGAGGTCAGCGCGATTCCCTGTGTGGTTCTGTTCAAAAACGGGGCAGAGGCAGACAGAAGCGTCGGTCTGGTACCGCGTGACGCGCTCGAGGCGATGCTGTAATGACGGATATCATTATCATCGGAGCGGGACCTGCCGGCATGACTGCCGCGATATATGCCCGACGCGCCGCCAAGAGCGTACTGGTGCTGGAGGCGCTCAGCTACGGGGGACAGATTATCAATACGCCCGATATCGAGAATTATCCCGTAGCGGCGCATATTTCCGGTTTTGACTTTGCCACAAAGGTTTACGAGCAGGCACAGGCACTCGGCGCGGAATTCAAGTTTGAAAAAGCGCTTTCCGTTGAGGATAACGGTGCCGAAAAGATTGTCCGTACCGCCAAGAACAGCTATACCGCCAAGGCGGTGATCATCGCCACCGGTTCACAAAACCGCAAGTTAGGCGTTGAAAACGAGACCAAGCTGGTTGGCAGAGGTATTTCTTACTGCGCAACCTGTGACGGCGCGTTTTACCGCGGCAAGAGAGTCGCCGTGGTCGGCGGCGGTAATACCGCGCTCGAGGACGCCCTCTACCTGGCGGATATCGCCGAAAAGGTGTATCTGATTCACCGCCGCGACAGCTTCCGTGGCGAGGAGCTGACAGCCGACGCGCTCCGCGCACGCGATAACGTGGAGCTCGTGCTCAACAGCACCGTGCGGGAGCTGCATTTTGACAAGCGACTGACCTCCGTCACGGTTGCCGACAAAGCCGGCAATCCGCGCGAAATCGAGGTCAGCGGCCTCTTTGTCGCCGTAGGCAGAATCCCTGAGAACAGCGATTTTTCCGCCGTTCTTGAGCTGGACCGCGCCGGCTACGCCGTTGCTTCGGAGAACTGCCGCACCAAAACCCCCGGCGTTTTTGTAGCCGGTGACAACCGCGTCAAGGATGTTCGCCAGCTTGTCACCGCCACCGCCGACGGCGCGGTTGCGGCGACGGAAGCCATCCGTTTTGTCAACGAGCATTGAGTGTCTCGCGAATAACCGAATAGACAGGCATACACTGCGGTTTGAATAAAATCGCAGTGTTTTTTTGTTACTTTTTTCAAAATTTACTTGACAAAACCCCAAAGGCGTGATATACTACACTTGTTCGGTTAGCAAAGGGTAACTGAACAAAAGGCGGCATCCGCGTGACGGATGTTTGTTTTTTGAACAATAGTTAGCGGTTGCTAACTAAAACGCGTTATACCACGGAGGAGTAAAAGATGTCGGAGGATTTGATTATCAAGCATTGTTCTCCTACTCTCGCGGGACTGAAAACCGCCAATCTGTTTACCTGCGCGTATGCTCACAGACAGGATGTTGAGTGCTTTGCGCGCGAGTTTAACCGGCGGTTCAGCCGCAAGGGAGTAAAAATGCTGCCGTTGGATTTCGGCAAATCGCGCGCCTTGATTTATGTATTTCGTCCGACAAGGCTGCAAAGGGATTTATCGGATGCGCAAGCAATCGCCATATTGAAAACCATGGGATACGATTCCTTTGACAACCGGAACTGCCTGAACCGGCTGAAAAGCAGGGTGCAGGGCTGTCCCGAATTTCCGCACGAAATCGGACTGTTTCTCGGCTATCCGCCCGAGGACGTCCGGGGCTTCATTCTTCATAAGGGAAACTGCTGTAAATGCTGCGGTTGTTGGAAGGTTTACGGTAATGAAGAAAAAGCCGCGCGTGAATTTGCCAAGTACAAAAAATGCACCGACATCTATTATTCCAAATGGCTGCAGGGCACATCAATCAATAAATTAGTTGTAAAGAAATCAGCATAGAAAGGTGAATCAATCATGAGTAAAACAGCAATTGTATTCTGGAGCTCCACAGGCAACACAGAAGCCATGGCGGACGCCGTCAAGGCAGGCGCGCAGGAAGCAGGAGCGGAGGTCAGCGTATTTTCCGCTTCCGATTTTACTGCCGATATGGTCGCGGACTTTGACGCGGTCGCTCTCGGTTGTCCCGCAATGGGCGACGAGGTGCTCGAGGAGGATGAGTTTCAGCCGATGTTTGACGCGGTACTGCCTGCGTTGAAGGACAAAAAAGTCGCTCTCTTCGGCTCTTACGGCTGGGGCGACGGTCAGTGGATGCGCGACTGGGAAGCAGTTTGCAAGGACGCCGGCGTCACGCTTGCCTGCGATTGTGTAATGGCAAATGAAGCTCCCGATGATGAAGCCGTTGCCGCCTGCAAAGCGCTTGGCGCGGCATTAGTTTAATCAGTTAACTCCGTTTTTCCAAACCCATTTCATAATTCAACAGAAACGTCCGCAGCCTTGCGGACGTTTTTGTTGTCGGTGCGCCCGACGGCGCACGTTTCTAAAGGGTGAAAGTCCCGAATCCGCCCGACAGCGGGAAGGATATAGCCGAACACCAAGGGTGTCCGCCGTGAGGCGGAATCTGAAGGAAGGTGCAGGCAAACCTGTGGTCTGACG
>JAFUUV010000084.1 GCA_017471345.1 Ruminococcus sp. | reverse complement strand
ATTGAAGATAAATGTTATATGCATTATCCCGACTGCAGGATGATGTCGCTCGATGAGTTCTACAGAATCATCGGCGAAGGTGTTTATCCGAAAACGACGCAAATTAATATTGAAGGCTTCAAGCGTTATTTTGAGCAGTACCTCAGAGCCGGCAAGGATGTTATTTATACCGGTATTCCCACCGGTCTGAGCGGCACCTTCAACACCTGCCTGATTGCGGTAGAGGAGCTGCGCGAAAAGTATCCCAAAAGAAAAATTATCGCGATTGACTCTGCCTGTGATTCCGCGGGTCTTGGTCTGTTAGTCTATATGGCAGGAAAAAAATACCGCGAGGGCGTCAGCATTGAAGAACTGGCGAGCTACATAGAAGCCACGAAAGGTAGCATCGCGCATTGGTTTATCGTTGAGGATCTTGACCAGCTGAAGCGCGGCGGAAGAATTTCGACAGTAGCGGCGACCTTCGGCAAGGCTTTACAAATTAAGCCCTTAATCAGCTGCGATGAAACCGGAAAGTTAGTGAATGTCGGCAAAATCAGAGGCAAAAGCAACGTCATCAGCTCGCTCGTAAAATACCTGAAGCGTGATGGTGAAAATCTCAAAAAATCAACCGTATTCGTCGCCCACGCCAACAACCTCGACGGCGCCAAGGAGCTGCGCAAATCCATCAAGAGTCTTTGCAAGGACGTACAGATTTGCGACATCGGTCCCGTCATCGGCACCCACGTAGGCTCCGGTATGCTCGCAGTAGTATTCCCCGGTCATAGAAATTTGCAGGCATAAAAATAGATTATATTAAAACGGCTCAGATGATTCTGAGCCGTTTACTTTATTTTTCACTGAAATTCCTGTATTCTCTTTTCAACCGCTATTTTCCGGAAATGCATCGGTGACAAGCCGGTGGATTTTTTGAATACTCTGGTAAAATAGGACTGAGAGGAAAAGCCGCATTTCGCCGATAATTCTTCAATAGAAATATTGGTAAAAGCCAAAATCTGCTTACTGATATCAATACGCTTATCGGTGACAAATTCGTTGATTGTTTTTCCTGTTACCCGCTTGAATTCCGCCATCAGCGTGGTGCGATTGGTGGAATATTCACGGCAAAGCCATTCAATGGTAAAGCTCTTCTCAAAGTTAAACTCGATGAAGGTTAAAATACAATCCGCCAATGTATCGCTCTCCTGATTCACACCAAAGGCATCCTCGTGCAGCTTGACGGCATAATCAAACACGCGGATCACAGCCATTCTGGCGCGACACGACCACATATTGTCCGGCTGAACGGAAAGCTGCTCAATAATACTGTCAAAAAGGTATTCCACTCTGTTTAACTCTGTCAAATCAAATGGAATGATACAGCGATACAGGTCATCCGTTTGATAAAACACATCGAAATTCGGAAAATCAAACAGCTTGCAGACGACTTCGTAATCGTCGGCTGTAATGCGTTCTACGGACAAATTGCGATTAATAAATTCCGGCGCAAAAAATACGGATTTGAATTGTAAACGACTTAATTTCAGCGTTTTTAGCTGTCGTTTCGGACTCAGGCACAAAAGCGCAGGCGCGGAGAGATAGCATCTTAAGCCATCAATCTCAAAGACGGCTGTGCCCTTTGTGATTAAGCAAAGCGAGAAATAGTCATTTTCACTTTGTATTTTTTCAGTACTGTATTCTATCGGCAGGTATCTGTTTTCCCAAAAGCGGCACTTTGTCATAACACACCTATTGCAGATTGTGCAAAAATAATTGAATAAATGAAATGGCGATTTTTACTGTCATATGCTATGATACCAGTATACTCAGAGAAATGCAATTTGTCAATTTGAAAAGGAGTGTCATTATGAAAAAAATATTATCCGCCATCCTCGTGATGCTATGGATGACATTGCTCTGTGCCTGCGGCATTACCGGCACAAGCAAAAACATCGGTACACTGCAAGTAAAAAATCCGGTGGACGGCAGTTACATGGAAATAAAGACAGAAGCAGAGAAGGTCTATTTTGCTGTCGGTGAAGCCGTAGCTTTTCAATACGCTAAGTCAATGGAAGAGTTGGCAGAAGAGCTGCAAAAGGATAATCCGGATGCTTATTTTCAGGTGTTAAATGAACGGCAAATCCTGATGATGCGCCAACAGGATACATCATACGGAAGTCCCTACACATGGTTCACCAAAGATGTTGTTGATTCATCCGGAAACCGCATGGATACTGTCGTGGTTGCTGTCAACGAAAATGCTGTCGGCAACAGAAACCATACTATCATCAGCTTTCCTCATCACCTGACAGATACTTATTATTCTTTTGAAGAAGAAAACAGCGGTTATTCGTTGAACAGTAATCTACACGATCCGTTTTACAACACAGTTGCCTTACAGGCTTCTCCGACTATTTTTACTGACCTTGCAGCATTTTTTCAAGACTGTAACTACGCGATACGTTATGAAGGCGGTAATATGACCGGCGGAAGTATCAGTGTATATCCAAACAGCGAAAATCCGACAGAAAGCGCTGTGCCGCTGTATCAGATTTTAGTGATGAAATCCGGCAATCGCTATGCTATGCAATATTGCGAAGGAAACGTCGCTAATGAATTGCAATCTCAGGCAACAGTCGAAAAGTTGATTGATGCCATCAATCATAAGGATGCGGAAGCATACTGCGAGTGCTACACGGAAAGCGACAAATATACCGCAGAGGTGATTCTCGGTAATGTAAAAAGCTGCACTTTGCATAACAGTGAGGTGTTTTGGCAGGATCAGCCAACCGGCGAGGTTATTCTCAAGGTGGATTACACACTGGTATCAGAGGATGGCAGACAGATGGGCAGCTTCGGAACCGGTAAGGTTGACAGGGTGAACTTCTGGCTGATGAAAACAACAGGCGGTGAATCAAAAATCGCCTGTCAATATGATAATTTTACGGACACTATTTCCGAATTATCCGTTTACAAGGAGTTTGAAACAAATGAAAAAGAGAATTTGCATAATTGGATTGATCGTCTTGTTCCTGCTGAGTAGCCTGCTGACCGGCTGCGGCGGATTGCATGATACACGACAAATCGGTGCTGTGAATCTGATTTCAGGCGAAAAGCTCTTGCTGAATTTGACAGCACACAACTACGGCGATACCGGATTTTTCTCCAACTTCACCTCTCCCTTGAGTTACAATGAGATGACCGAACAGATGAAAACGTACAAACAAATCCACACGGTCAGGCAATTCGGAGGTGAATATTTGCAACTGCAAACGGACAGCGGAGAATTTTATCTGAAATACAACGGTGTGTCTGATAATGAATTTCGCTATTCCCTATTCGCGGAGGTTGGGCGCGCGGCTGAATTCGGCGCATACATCTATATACCATTCCATATGTTGGATTGGTTTGAAAAATTTGATTATCCGGCGACGGCGACGCCGTTTAAGGGTGAGGTCTATTTCAGCAAACAATTTACGCTTGCCGATGTGCGGGAGTATTACGAGGAAAAGGGCTTGTATACCGTGAAGGAAACGGAAGAAAACAGGCTTGATATGGAATGTAAAGATGGTTATTCATTCAGCGTACAGATAGCGGAATACGATAACTACAGCTTGTTATTCTCCGTGAGGAAATATAACAAAAAGGCAGACTTGGTTTTT
>JAFUUV010000083.1 GCA_017471345.1 Ruminococcus sp. | reverse complement strand
TCTACTCTGTCGCGCAGCACAGCATCGCCTGTGCCGCGGAAGCCTTTGCGAGAGGATACACGCCGATTGTTATGATGGGGTGTTTGCTGCATGACGCGAGCGAAGCATATTTATCGGACGTGACGCGTCCGGTCAAGAAGGAGTTGCCGCAGTATCTTCAGGCAGAGAACGCATTGCAGGACGCTATTTGGCGGCGCTTTATCGGCAGAGATTTGACAGAAGATGAGAAGAAAAAAATCTTTGAAATTGACGACCTGATGCTCTCGATGGAATTTCATCAGCTGATGCCGGAGGAGCTCAACGACGATTATAGACAGCTTGTAAATGATTTTGTATGTGAAACACTGCCGACAGAAACCGTCAGAGATAATTTTCTACAGCTTGCCGCTAACGGATATGATGATTTCGCGATTCGTATCGCGGCAAAGGAACCCTTGCGGGTGATGTTCTATGAAGATGAAATCATCGGATACGGCTTTTATGACGGCAACTCGGCGATATGCAAATTTGCGGCTGAACCGGTCAACTTTGTTTATCCCATTTTTTTGAAATCTGCTGTCCTGACGAAACCGGAAAATAGCAGCTCCCATAACGATTTATGCAGCTACAACGACAAGGCGGTTATCCTGACTACCGCCGAAAACGAAGTCTTTTATGGCTTTGCTGCCCATCTTCCGGCGGAATATTGCTTTCATGAATTCGGCGTTGAAGAAGAAGCAATCCAGATTGGTATGTATGTGTTTTATCCGCAGGATATTCAGGGCATAACGGATTGGCAGATTTCAAAGGCGCTTGTTTGAGACCGTTCTCTTTGAATGGCGCCGCAGTTTTTGAAAAGGGCTTACCAATCGGTAACACCGTGAGACTGTCCTTTGTCGGGAAACCTCCTCTATTTACCGAAACAAATTGCTCAAAGGGCGATTTTCTGCAAAACAGAGCGCTTTTTATTTCTTGTTGTCTGTTCCGTATATCAAGGCTTCCAAAATCATCAAGCTTGATTAACGCAGATATATTTTTTTGCGTGTAGATATCACAGCCCCATGTATTAGCGGAATGAATTTGGTGCTGAGCTCCCCCATTTTTCAACGAGAAAAGTTTTTCGAAAAAAACGTCGAAATAGTATTGACATGATATTAATAATATGATATTATCATTATGTAATAATTCATTGGGCGCCCTTTCGAATTATTCTCAATGCTTCGGCTAACAGATTTCATCAACCATTTCAATTCTACCGTCATCATCAGGAGGCATCATATGTATATTAAATTTTTACCGAACGAGTATGTTATCCGCTACAAAAAGGGTAAGCAGATAGCTGCCGGCAGAGGCCTTTCCTTTTATTACTTTGACAAAAGCACCTCTGTCGCGGTCGTGCCGGTCTCTGTGATGGATACCGATTTCATCTTTGAAGAAAACACCGAGGATTTTCAGCACGTGACGGTGCAGGGACAGTTGGCATATCGCGTTACCGACTATGAGAAAATTGCGGAAATGCTGAATTTCGCCACCAATTTGAAAACAAAGAAATACTATGATGAACCGCTCCAGAAGCTTTCCAAGCGAATCATCAACATCGCGGACGTCCTCATCAAAAGCCGCATCAGCGCCATCGGGCTGACACAGGCAATTCAGGCGGAAAGAACGTTTGCAGGCGAAATCTTTGATGAACTCAAATCAAACGAAGAGGTGCGTTTTCTGGGCATAGAAGTGACAGGCTTCTCTATCCTTCGAATCAGCGCAAGCAACGAAACCCACCGCGCGTTGGAAGCGCGTACCCGTGAGGAGATTCAGAAAGAAAGTGACGACGCGCTGTATGAACGCCGCAACGCCTCTATTGAGCAGGAGAGAAAGGTTAAAGAAAATGAGCTGAATACCGAAATCTCCGTCGAAGAAAAAAAGAAACAAATCCGTGAAACAGAAATCGCGACCAAGCGGATGGTTCTCGAAAAAGAAAACGAACTCGCACGCATCCGCATCAACGCGCAGACCGAACAAGCAAGGATTGAGACCGCCGCACAAGTGGAACGGGAGCAGATGAAGCTTGACGCGCAGATTGAGCTTGAGCGCAAGCGCAAGGAGCTTGCCGAGATGCGGCTCGAAAACGCCAAAAAAGACGCGGACGCCGAGGCATACTGCGTAGCCGCCGTAATGGAAGCGTACAACCGTTTGAGTCCGGAGGTACTGGTCGCTTTGGCAACGCTGAATATGGAACCCGAGCGGATGATTGCCAGCGCGTTCGAGAAGCTCGCCGCCAGCAGCGGAAAGATTGGCACCCTGAATATCACGCCCGATCTGCTCGAAAGCCTGACAGCCAGACCATAAAGAAATGAGGGCAGTATATGAAACGCCTAACCGACATCAAAATCGTTTTAATTACACAGAAAACGCGGCTTGAAAATCTGGTTGCACGCTATAACACCGTCGGTCAGGCGCAATTCTACATTGAGCATCACGGCGGAGACTTTGAGGATTATCTCATCGAGGATCGCGTTTATCACCATGCAATCCAAAGCGCTGTATCCTATTTGGAGAGTTATGGAAGATTACAGGTTTTAGACCGTGAATTCGTCCCGGGGTTCCTCTTCGGTGAAAAGGATATGGTCGTTGTCATCGGCCGCGACGGACTGGTCGCCAACTCGCTCAAATACCTCAGTACCCAAAAGCTCATCGGTGTCAACCCCGACCCCTCCCGCTGGGACGGCGTGCTGCTGCCCTTTACAGTTGCCGATCTGGAGAAGATTGTGCCGGAAACAGACAGCGGAATCAGACGAAGCCGGAGCATCACCATGGCGCAGGCAACCCTCAACGACGGCCAGACACTCATCGGCGTCAATGATATTTTCATCGGTCAACGCACCCACGCTTCCGCGCGTTATACGCTGACCGCCGGCGCATACAGCGAACAGCAAAGCTCCAGCGGAATTATCGTCTCAACAGGACTGGGAGCGACAGGATGGCTGAAAAGCGTCCTTGCCGGAGCCAGCGGCATCGACCGTTACTGCGGCGTTAAGGGACAGCCGCACATCGACAGCGGTTTCACATGGGAGTCCGAATACCTGTATTATACCGTCCGTGAACCCTATCCGAGCAAAACCACCGGCGTCAGTCTGGTATTCGGAAAAGTCAGCAGGAATACGCCTCTGAAAATCGCGTCACAAATGGCGTACAACGGCGTGATTTTCAGCGATGGAATGGAACAGGATTGTATTGAATTCAATTCCGGCGCCGCGGTGGAAATCGGCGTCTGTCATCATACGGGAAATCTGGTCATATAGCTCAAAAACCGTATCTTGACAAGTCAAGTTCTACATGATATTATTATTTTGAAAATAACTTACCGAGGTGATTTCCCATACACGATGAACAAAACTTTTTGAAAAACTATTCGACAGATGATTATCCCCGCCCTTCCGTCACCGCCGACATCGTCGTTTTTAAGCTGCGTTCAAAGAAGCCGGATAACTTTCGCAAGGATTCGCACGGTGTTCTGTCGCTGCTGCTGATACGCCGCGGCGGTCATCCCTACAAGGACTGCTGGGCGCTGCCGGGAGGATTCCTCTCTCCGGGCGAAACGATTGAGGACTGCGCCCTCCGGGAAATTCGGGAAGAAACATCTGTCATACCGGCATCGTTGATGTCAATCGGGATGTTCAGCGAACCGGAGCGCGATCCCCGCGGCTGGATTATTTCCAACGCTTTTGTCAGCGTCATCGGCAGCACAGAGGAAACCCAGCAATCGGGTGACGACGCCGCCGACGCGCAATGGTTCGACGTCAGCTTTGAGCAGAATGACGAGGGCAGCTATCTCCTGCGGCTCAGCCATAACGACATTGTTCTGCGCGCTGAATTATCTGAAGAAAAAAGCCGCTTCGGCGTTTCCGCGTTCGTCATCCGTGACAGCGGCGGACTTGCCTTTGATCATGCGGCGATTATTGCGACGGCGCTGACGGCGCTGCGTAACGGCGCCAAAGATTTTGAATTTATTTTTGACTTCCTGCCCGAGAAATTCACTCTTACGGAGCTGCAGAATGTCCAGGAAGCCATCATGAACATCTCGGTGCTTTCCGCCAATTTTCGCCGCAAGGTCTCCGGACTGGTGACGGAAACCGACGAATACACCGAAGGCGCGGGGCACCGTCCGGCAAAACTGTACAGACGAAAATAAATGAACGGCAGAATCATCACCTGCCGTTCATCCCTGCTTCCTGACCGGATAAGAGTTTTGTCAGACTGCGGAAGTTGCGCGTCAGTTTTATCGTTTCATCAAACAACAGCGGATGACCGTTTGTGTAACTTGTCTATATTCCCGACAGGAGCTTTAGTGGCTTTGCCGAACGCATCCGCCTCTTTTATTCTTGAAAAATCGCCGTATATAGAGTATAATATTCTTAATCCGTTCACGGCGATATATGCGAAAGTCCGATGGCCGTGTTTGTTATAAAAAACCAAACAATACCGGAGGACTTGAAGTGATGGGTAATCAAGTAAACGCAGAAGCGCAGAAAAACGCGCGTCGATTCGAGTTAGACCTGTTGAAGGCGCTGGCAATCATCAGTATGATTTTCTGCCACGCGGTGTCACGCCTCGGCATCCACAACGCGGGATACGAAAATGAGTTTCTCTTTTTCCTCGGTGATGAAATTCTGGGAAATTATCTTTGTGTTGCCCACGCGTTCATGTTCGCGATGGGCGTTGGCATCGTTTATTCGAGAAAAAGCACGCCGAAAAAGCTGATACTTCGCGGCGTGAAGCTCTACCTGCTGGGATATCTGCTGAACTTTTTGCGCTACGGAATGTACAATTTAGCGGAGGGTATCTTCAGCGGCGATTTTCGGTCTGACATTTTGCGGGCGTTTTTAGGAATGGATATCCTGCATTTAGCCGGACTCGCGCTGATTTTTACCGGCGTTATGAAAATACTGAAGCTTCGGGAGGTTCCCGTGCTGGCAATCGCCGGAGTGCTCTCGGCAATCGGCGCGGTCATTCCGGTGATAGATACCGGAAATGAAGTGGGAAACTGGCTCATCGGTCACTTTGTCTCTACGAACTCGGAAACCTGCTGCTTTGTGTTCTTCAACTGGTATGTGTTC
>JAFUUV010000082.1 GCA_017471345.1 Ruminococcus sp. | reverse complement strand
TTGACATAGTCGTCGGAGATGTAACCGCTGCCGCCTGTGACGGGCTTTGCCGCCGCTTTGGCGGTAATCATCGGTATCACCACGACGAAACCCGAAATCACGAGAATCGCGACGAGAATGACGCAGACAACCCTGACAAGTGTTGTTCTTTTCATCGTAACACCTTCCTTATGTTTCAAATACTTCCCAAATAATTCTCAAAAAGAATAATAACCAATCAGTGAACTCCGCGGAACAGCTTGTCACGGAGCTTTCTGACATAAAACACCGCAAAAATCGTCAGTGCCCTGTCATAGAACAGGAAAAACACATTGCCGATAAGCAAAAATACCAACGGCATATTCACGCCGAACAACGAAAACTCGCTGATGGGAACTCCCAGCACCAGCGTTGCCAAAAAGAACGAGGCAACGGCGGCGACATTGAAAACAGCAAGCTTCACGAGAAGGCACAGCGGTTTTTTCATGATTTTCCGCTCAATCAGCGATTTCAGCACCGGATAGTAGCCGAAGAACATCGCGAAATACAGCGCCGCCTCCTTATCCGCCGCGACAAAAAAGGAGAGCACCGCCGCGACGGCATAGACGCCGAACGCCCACTTGGCGCCGTACTCTACAACGACAGCAATCAATAACGCGCCGGCAAACACAGGCAGCGCGTATGTACCGACCGGAAGCAGCGCGGTCAGCAGCATGACTGCCACCGCAAGACCGGCGACAACAGCACACAGGGCGATGCGAAAAACCGGCTTTTGCACGGGACTTTTCATGGGATTACCGACCGCAGCAGCGGCAGCATACGCTTGCGCACATCATCATCGAACAGACATCACAGGCGGTACAGCCCATACCGTTGGTATTGCCGTTATTATAGCTGCCGGTGTTGTAGCCGCCGTAATTGTAGGTGCGCTGCGCATTGACCGTTTGATAGGCGGAACGGAACTCGCTGTTGTTGGGATCCATATTGACCGCCGTCTGGAATTCCGTTTTTGCCTGCTCATTCCATCCCTTGCGGAAATGGCACATTCCCATGAGGAAGTGCCACTCGGCGTCGCGTTCGTTTTGCGGCGTGCTGTTGAGCACGTTCTCCGCTTCCGCAATCATATTGCGCTGAATGAAGATGCGGACGCTGTTGAACTTGGAGTAGCCGTTGTTGTAGGTCGTTCCGGACGAAGCGGCGGAACCGGTGCCCTTGCCCTTCTGGCGCATCCGGTTGATTTGGTCATACGCTTCGTTGACGTCCTTCATCTTTTCCTCGGCAACATCCGCCAGCGGACTGTTGGCGTAATTGTCGGGATGGTATTTCTTGGCAAGATTGCGATATGCTTTTTTGATTTCTTCATCTGTGGCGTCCGGTGATACGCCGAGCACCTCATAGGGATTTTTCATGTATTTCCTCCCTGCGGTACAGCAAGTACTTTTTGTTGTCTGAGCGGAAAGCCGTACAGCATCATATTATCCAGTATACCCTTAAAATCGGTGATATCAAGCAAATTATAGGCGTCGTAGGAGCGTGCCAGCGATTGGCTGAGTACCTCGTTCATCACCGTGCGCAAATTTTCGGCTTCCGTCAGCAAAAAGGGATTGAAGCCGCCGCGCTTTTTGTCCTTTTCATAATCATCCGCCGCGTCCATAAAGTACACCCAGCGTCCGAGGTGGTAGCCGCATTCATACAGCACCCGCTCTTCCATCGTGTCTCTGCCCTCCGCCCGCATGATTTCAGCCAGCATGACGGCAGTGGGATGCGCGGTTTCATCCATTTGCGGCTGCGGAGATTGTTCAACCTTCTGCTGCGCCTTTAGCATATTTCCGACTATTTCGTCAAGCCGCGGAAATCGTTGCTGCGCCTTTTTGCGGCAATGCGAAAAGAAAGGCTTGATGAGACGCACGACGAGGCGTTTGAAAAAGCCGTCGTCACGAAGGTCGTCGCACAGCTTGTAATACACCGTGATGACCGTCAGTGCCGCCGCCTTGCGGTAGCAGTCGTCCTCACAGCGGGCATATTTGCATTTTTTCAGCGGATTAAAACGGCACCTGCCGTCGTCAAAGCCCGAGCAACTCCGCCGCAGTGCCATCAGCGTCATGGCGTAAAAGGTACAGTCATAGCTGAGCGCGAACCGCGCGAAAACGGAATAATCTTTGCCGAGCTGTCTGCACAGACCGCAGTACACAGATTGGTAGGCTTCGTACTCTCTGACCTTCAGTTCCGCCTTGTCAATTTGCAAATATCCGAACATATACGCTCCCATAATACTTTTTGGTATATAATTATAGCATATCTCTGTGTTTTTTTCAATAGTTTGTCGGATATTTTTTCTATATTCGAAATTTAATCACAACGCCTTCATGTATAATAGGAGCGGTGAATAAAAATGAATGTATATGATTTTGACAAAACCATTTATGACGGCGACTCAACCGCAGATTTTTATTTATTCTCGCTGAAACGACACAAAAAAATTTTGTTGTCCGTTCCATCTCTTCTTGGCGCGTTCGTGCGGTTTTATGTATTCAAATCCGGCAGCAAAACGGATTTCAAGCAGGTGATGTATCGGTTTTTACGGCGCTGCGACACGGAAAAGGACGTCGCGGATTTTTGGGCGGAGCACCGCAGGGGCATCAAGGATTTTTATCTGCTGCAGCAGAAGGATGACGATGTGATTATTTCCGCTTCTCCGGAATTTTTGCTGGAGCCGATTTGCGCGACACTGGGCATCCGGTATCTGATGGCGTCAAAGGTAGATCCGCACACCGGCATCTACAGCGGCGTCAACTGCCACGGCAAAGAGAAGGTACGGCGGTTTTATGAGCGCTTTCCGGATGGAAAAATTGATGAATTTTACTCTGACAGCTACAGCGACGCACCGCTTGCGGCAATAGCGGAAAAAGCGTTTCTCGTCAAAGGCACGGAGCTGAAAAACTGGTAAACGCAGCAGAGGAACCGCGCAGGGCAGTTCCTCTGTCTTTTTTTATTCGCAGCCGCAGCGGAAGGGCGGCGCACCGCTGTCATCGCAGGTGTTGGCGCTCGGGAAGAAGGAATCCGTCGGGAATTCAATCCTGCTGAATACCTCGCAGGGATCGTCGGTCTTGGCGCCGCACTCCTTGCTCGGAACACAGAAATCGTAGGAAGGAATCATCAGCTGGACACTTCTGGTCAGCTGGACAATTGAAAAGATTCCGAGCGTTACAAGAATATGCTGGGTAGTGGGGACGACCAGATCGGTGCCGAAGTAGTTGGCGACGATTTCCGGCACAAAGGGCAGGATATCCGGCGTGGTGACCGGCTCCACCGAAGAAGCGAGTGCCATCGGCGCGGACACCTGCACCGCGACGCGCGGCGGAGTGCCGGCGGAGCCGTTGCAGCTCTCAAAATCGGACGCGTCAATCGCTGGCGCCGTATCGCTGGTAAACACCTTTGCCGAAGCGTCGCTTCCGTAGAGCACGACACGCTTGGATGCGGTCGCCAGTCCGGTGACGGTGGCAGGCATTGCGCCGGTACCGGTGTAGACCTCCGCGCCGACAGCGATGTAAAATACCACATCCACCGCGTAGCAGCCGCGGTTGAAGGCAACCGCGTCCACCGAGATGGCAGCAGTAAGCACACTTGCGCGTGATACACGCACCGAAGCGGCGGATTCCACTAACTCCTGATCCTCAGCGGTAAAGAATACTGTCAGATCTCTGAGACAATCCTTGGCGCCGCAGCTGTCGTAGATGCGCGGCACATCAATGCAGACCGGTTCAAACGGCATTTCCTCCGTGCCTGTCTTTTCTGTCAGCTGCTCGTCGTGGTCAAGATTTACTTCCGACATAAAATCAACCTCCATAATCGGTATTTACAGATGAACTGTCAATACCATCCTATGGAGGTTTCGCTTTTTGGTGATTATTTCGCGGAAAATTTGGAAAGGTAGCGGCGGAACAATCCGCGCAGATACGAAGGATCGGAATAATTATAATTGGACAGCGCGATAAAAATTTCGCTGCGGTCGGTGGTGTAGCTGAGCAGGGACGAATACGCGCCGCAGCGTCCGGAGGCTGTAAGGCGGTCGCCGCTGATAACCATGCCACAGGAATAGCCGAACGTGCCGGCGGAACGCATCGTATTGATGGATTCGTCGCTGAGAATCTTATCATAGAAAATGCCGTCCGTCCACTTGAGCAAATCGGAGATATTCGAAATCAAGCCGCAGGCGGCGTAGCCGACGCCGGGATAACAAAGCTTTTCGCCTTCCTCGCTGCCGTCATAGGGAACCGCGAGAGCATCATCCCGCTCAAAAGAGGTGGCGTTCATTTTCAGAGGCTTGAAAATCGTGTCTTTGATATAATCCTCAAAGCTTTCGCCGCTGGCCTTGGCGATGATTTCGCCAAGCAGAAAGTAGTTGCTGTCGGAGCTTTCAAACGCGGAGCCTGCCTCAAAGCGCGGCTTTTGCGCAAGAATCCAGTCTAAAATCACGGATTTGTTCTCTTTTTCATCGTTGTCCTCAGAGATTTTGTCCAGGATGCCAATCGTGATGGAAGCAGACATATCGCTGATATCACTGCGGACGATGTAATTCGGGATGCCGGAGGTCATGTTCAGCAGATGCTCCACGGTGATATCGTCGCCATACGCATAGTCCGGAAAAAACGAATGCAGTGTATCCTGCAGGCTTAGCTTTTCCTTGTCTACCAAGGACATCACCGCCGCCGCCGTCATCTGTGTGGTGAGTGAACCAATGTAGAAGCGCGTATCGATGGAGTTGTTCTTGTGACTGACGGTATCGGATGAGCCGGTAGTACTGATATACTCAAAATCGTTGCCGAGCTTCATATATACAGCGCCCTTGAAACGGCGCTCCGATACATAGCTGTCAAAAGCGTCGGTAATTTCACCGGTTTTCTGCTTGATGGACAGAAAATCGTACCGGCGCACCTGTGCCGCAGTGTCAATCGTTGCCGCCGGCTTGGCAGGAATGGTCGCCGGCGCTGTTGTCGTCTCCGTCGTGGTTTCCTGTACAGGCTCTGTCGGCTGCGCGCAGCCGCTGACAATCAGCGCGCCTAAAACGGCGCAGAGGAGGATTTTGAAAAGCTTGAACATTTCGGTCACCCTTCGTAAAGTAACTCTGTGTTTCCAGAGCACGGTATCACTATAGTTTCTCCATTTTGCAGAAATTCGCCATCAGCTTTTTGGTGCCTGCTTTATCAAAGGCAATTTCGAGCAGGGTATCGTTGCCCATTTTTTCGGCATTCATCACCATACCCTTGCCAAAGAGCTTGTGCAGCACAGTATCACCGACGCTGTAGGTCACGCCGGACTTGGCAGCAGGCGGCTGATAGCCGATACGCGGACGGCTGCCCGCCTTTGGCTTGGAGCCAATACTGACGGTACCGCTCCCCCCAACCGGAGAAGCAACAGCGCCGCGCATCCGGCCTTCTCCGGTGCGTTCCACCAGCTCGGCAGGAATTTCCTTGACAAAACGCGATTCCGTATTGTAAGTGGTGGAGCCAAACAGCATTCTGTACTTTGTTTTGGTAAGATACAGCTTCTCCTTGGCGCGTGTGATGCCGACATAGGCAAGGCGGCGTTCCTCATTGATTTCATCGGGATTCATCATGGAGGCAATTGACGGGAATAAGCCATCCTCCATGCCGGTGATAAATACCACGGGGAATTCCAGTCCCTTGGCGCTGTGCAGCGTCATCATGACACAGGTATCCGCGTCCGCGTCATAGTTGTCGATATCTGTCATCAGGGAGATTTCCTCGAGGAAATTGGAGAGATCCGCTTCGTCGGCGTAATCCTCCTCGAATTTGATGATATTGGAGGAGAGCTCCTCGATATTTTCAATCCTCACGTCGGCATTTTCCTTTTCCGCGCGGAGATATGCCTCGTAGCCGGTGTGCTCGATAATCAGGTTGTATAATTCCGCAAGAGAATAATCGCCGCTTTGCTCCGCCGCGATCAATCCGTCAATCAGCCGGACAAACTCCTGCAGCTTGGCAGCGGCACGCGAAAGCTGCGGATAAGCGTCCGCGTCGCGGATAACGGAATAGATGCTCTCGCCTAAGCCGGCGGCAATCTCCGCCGCGACCGCCACCGTCCTCGCGCCGATGGAGCGTTTGGGAACATTGATAATACGCGTCAGCCGCACGTCGTCGTGCGGATTGTTGATAACCTGTAAATAGGCAACCATATCGCGGATTTCCTCGCGGTCATAGAAGCGGTGACCACCGATGATACGGTGCGGAATACCGCCGCGGGAAAGCGCCTGCTCGATGGCGTTGGACTGGGCGTTGGTGCGGTAAAGCACAGCGAAATCGGCATACCGTCTGCCCTCCGCGACGCCGTCTGTAATGGTCTGGGCGATAAACGCCGCTTCGTCACGCTCGCTGTCGCAGGTATGAACATGAATTTTTTCGCCCTTTGGGTTTTCCGTCCACAGCGTTTTTCCCTTGCGGACGGTGTTGTTGGCGATGACGCCGTTGGCGGCGTTGAGGATGTTTTGCGTACTGCGGTAATTCTGTTCCAGACGCACCACCTTGGCTCCCCGAAAGGTGTTCTCAAAGGAGAGAATGTTCTCAATGGTTGCGCCGCGGAATTTATAAATACTCTGGTCGTCGTCACCAACCACGCAGATATTGCCGTGCTTTTGGGCAAGCATGGCGATGAATTTGTACTGCACCTTGTTGGTGTCCTGATACTCGTCCACCATGATGTAGCGGAACTGATTCTGATAAAAGCCGAGTACCTCCGGTTCCTGCTCAAACAGCTCCACCGCCTTGCAGAGCAGGTCGTCAAAATCCATTGCGTCAGCGGTTTTCAGACGTGTCTGATAGAGCTCGTACACCTTGGCAACCGCCACCTTGCGGCTGTCATATTCAGCGTCCTTTTTGAGCTGCTGCGGTGTGAGCATCTTATCCTTCGCCTTGGAAATTTCGGCGATGACGGACTTGACCGGCAGTTGCTTTTCATCAATCTGAAGCTGCTTCATGATATCCTTGATCAACCGCTTCTGATCATCGGTGGCATAGACGGTAAAATGAGAGGAATAGCCGAGACGGTCACCGTAACGGCGGAGAATCCGCGCGCAGGTGGAGTGGAACGTCGCCGCCCAGATATCGCTGCCGCCCTCGGGCACGGTGTTGCAGATACGCTCCTTGAGCTCACCTGCCGCCTTGTTGGTAAAGGTGATGGCGAGAATGTTCCACGGCCGGCACAGTCCCGACTGGAGAATATACGAAATGCGGTTGACCAGCACGGTCGTTTTGCCGGAGCCGGCTCCCGCGAGAATCAGCAGCGGTCCTTCGGTTGTAAAAACCGCCTGCTGCTGCATGGGATTCATAAACGAAAACTGTTGTTTGAGTTCTGCTTGCGTCATTTGTGTTTTTCCTTATTTTGCGTAAAAGAAACGGGCGGACTAAGCCGCCCTTTAAATTTCTTATTTAATGCTGTCCTGATACTTCTTCAAAATCTCCGCGGCGTTGTCCGCAACAATCAATGAAACATAGTTGCCGTCCTTGGTGACCTTACAATTTTTGACCATGTCAAGCTTTTCGGGAGTGTAGGAAGCGTACTGGCTGACAATGGAGTTGTAGCGGGCAGCAAGCGCCGCTTCAATCTCGGTAGCCGCGTCGGCGTCCGTCGCCTCAATCATCACTACCTCGACAGGTGCGTTGTTGTCGGTGTTGATTTCCGCCGCGAACTGCTTGACGCTTTCGGGCTTGATGGAATAGTACTTGGAAAGATCGTCCTTGCTCTCAAGCGTTTTCTCCAGTGAAAGGCTGTAGGTGCCGTTGATATCGGTCATCACCTTGTTCAAATCGGCAGATCCGCCGCCGCAGCCGGCAAAGACAGACACGCTCATGATGACGGCGATAACCAGTGCAATCATTCTTTTCATATACGTTGACTCCTTTATTTAAGATTACTCATTTAT
>JAFUUV010000081.1 GCA_017471345.1 Ruminococcus sp. | reverse complement strand
GCCCATCGGTACCTACGCCCACGAGTATGTGCAGATGTATCAGGGAATCGACCGCATTCCGCTTGCTTACACCAACCACTATGCCATGCGCGACTGGTACGACGAGTATCAGGGTGACAACGGCACTGCCCTCACCGATACCATCACCACCGATTTGTTCCTGCGCGACTTCAACCGCGCGATGGTCAATAACTATTCCGGTGTGCGTCACGACAGCGCCGATCCCTACGAGTGGGGCGAGAAGATGATTGCCCATTACAAAAAATACGGCGTCGATCCCAAAACCAAGCTGCTGCTTTTCTCCGACAGCCTTGATTTTGACCGCGCGCAGGCGCTTTACGACCATTTCAAGGACAGAACCAAGGTCAGCTTCGGCATCGGCACCTTCTGCTCCAACGACACTTGCGAAAAGGCGCTGAATATCGTCATTAAGCTCCAGTATGTCAACGGCAGACCGGTTGCCAAGCTTTCCGACGCGCCCGGCAAGGCGATGTGCCGCGACGAAGCGTATCTTGATTATCTCCGCCGTTCGGTTGCTTTTCGCCTTGACCGTGAAAAGGGATGATTCTCCGGAAAATGCAAATTCCTCTTTTCAAGCGCGGAAAAATGTGCTATAATGTTGGAAATATATTTTAGGAGGAAGCATATGCAAGGAAATGTCAGACCGGAAACAATGGAAAGAATCACGACTCCCGCGCTCGCGAACGCGTTTATTGACGAGCAGGTCAGGGAGCTCAGAGAGCAAATCGGCGATAAAAAAGTGCTTCTTGCGCTCTCGGGCGGCGTTGACAGCTCTGTCGTCGCGGCACTGTTAATCAAGGCGGTTGGTCAGCAGCTCGTCTGCGTCCATGTCAACCACGGCTTGCTGCGCAAGGGAGAGCCGGAGCAGGTTGTCGAGGTGTTCCAAAATCAGATGAACGCCAACCTCGTCTATGTGGACGCGGTGGATCGTTTTCTCGATAAGCTTGCCAATGTTCCCGAGCCGGAGAAGAAGAGAAAGATTATCGGCGCTGAGTTCATCCGTGTGTTTGAGGAAGAAGCGCGCAAGCTTGACGGCATCGAGTTTCTTGCGCAGGGCACCATCTATCCCGATATCCTCGAAAGCGACGGTGTCAAGGCGCATCACAACGTCGGCGGCCTTCCCGAGGATTTGCAGTTTGAGCTTGTCGAGCCTGTCAAGCTGCTCTTCAAGGACGAGGTCAGAGTCGTCGGCAAGGCGCTCGGTCTGCCCGATAATATGGTGTTCCGTCAGCCCTTCCCCGGTCCCGGACTGGGCGTCCGTTGTCTCGGTGCCATCACGCGCGACCGTTTAGAGGCTGTCCGCGAATCCGACGCGATTTTGCGCGAGGAGTTCGCCAAGAACGGCCTTGAGGGCAAGGTTTGGCAGTATTTTACCGCGATTCCCGATTTCAAGAGCGTCGGCGTTACCGAGGGAAAGCGCACCGAGGGGTGGCCTGTCATTCTCCGCGCCGTCAATACCACCGACGCCATGACCGCCACGGTTGAGGATGTCCCCTTTGCGTTGCTGCAGCATATCACACAGCGCATCACCACCGAAGTCAAAAACGTCAACCGCGTTCTCTATGACCTCACTCCCAAGCCCTGCGCGACAATCGAGTGGGAGTGATTCCAATTTAATATCTATTATAAGAAATGGCAGATAGTTTTACACGCTACCTGCCATTATTACTATTTTTTATTATTCTATAAAACGGTATCACCGAACAGCTCAAAGAGGACAATCAAATGCTGTGGGTGCAGAAGATGAACAATATCCGCAATCGTGCTACGGAAATTGTAAATACAGAGTTGATTTACACCTGATAAGCACAGCTGCCAAGTGGGATAGTTCCTGATTGGCGGCTGTTAACCTAAAAAGTATAAAGTATTATGGAATTGTTTTCAGTAACGTTTTATTATTCTGTGAAATACAGAAATAATATTTGGTTTAGTAATCTTTAACTCTGCCACATTTTGTGCAAGTTTTAGAAAAAACACCTTTAAATGTTCCTCCGCAATGTTTACATAGATTATTAGCAATATATATATCATCGTTATCTATGTTTTTGGGCAGTTTTAAAATTGCACAATGATTTAACCTGTTTTCGTAATAATCTTTCACGAAAATGAATCTTCCATAGAAAATACACTCTCCATAATGATTAGCTTCTAAGGAAACGCCTCCTATTTTGATAAAGTATCCTTCTTTTAAGTATCCTTCTTTTTTGCTTTTTGGTTTTATCAGACTCGAAAACTGTTTTAAGAAGTTGAAAACTAACATGGGGTTTGAAAAAGCTTGAATTTTCCTGTTTGTCAAAGGCTCCAATATCCAACTGTCATAATTATCATGAAAAACATATGGAACAATTTGACCAACACATATTTTATTAAAATACATTTGTCCCATTTTATTCCTAAAACTATCAAAATTGTGATTCTTTAATATTTTACTTGTTTTGGTTGAAGAAAACAATAACCAAATAGAAAGAGTATCAATAGTGAGAGCATTCAATCGTACTCCGTTGGTGTCAATAATATCGAACGCTGGATTAACAGGTTCTGTATCATAATCGTAATCATATGCTTCTCTAAAATAAATCGTATGTAATTCTAATCCATAGTCTTTGATTAAATCAAGAAAAAATTGATTAATTAGATTGGCATTTGAACAAAGTTTTATAGCAGATTCTAAGGAAATATCATCGGTTTCTGGAATGCATCCATAATACATTTTTCCAGGGATATATTTTCCGTTATAATAAGAAATATTTAAACCAGCCTTGATTCGAAATAACGATAACTGATATAAGAAAAACCATCCTCTATAATCAGATGGAAATTGATTAGTAATGGATTTTATTATTTTTTCTGCATCATCAAACTTTTTTAATCTAATGAGAGTTTCAGCATTCTTCAATAATCGTTCTTTTTCGGTGTCTCCAGTTGTAGTCTCAACAGCTCCTTCAACATTAACAGTTCCCCTAAACTCTTGAATTTTTGCACGAAGCGTACTTGCCATATACTTTGTACCACAGAACTCACAAACTGCAAATTCACGGCTATCATCAATAACTAAACCCCCGTTGCAGAAATCACATCTTAATGCATTAAATGTACTCATAGTTTCCTCCTGCTTAAACTCCAACTGAATCCTTGATTTTATCATAAAATAAAATTTAAAAAGGATTAAAAAGGATTACTTTAAAATAGCTTTTCAAAATTATCATACCACAAATCACGCTAGATTTCAATATTTTTGGTGAATTGTTCGATATCTTGTGTAATGTAGTAAATTCCCAAAGGGGCTGTGAAAAAACACCCCAAAAAACATACAGTCACATAACCGAAAGCATAGACGGTTATGTGCCTGTTGTGGTATAATAAGTTTGTGAATAATAACACCAAAATCAATTATACACCAAAGCAAGGAAGATTTCCAGTATTTATTTCAGATTTATTAGAAATTTCTGATCCGGT
>JAFUUV010000080.1 GCA_017471345.1 Ruminococcus sp. | reverse complement strand
TATGTGTTCGTTGCGGCAGGAATGTTGTTCGGCAGCATCCTCCGCAGGTTAGAAAACCCCGACCGCCTCTATCAGTGGCTGCTGATTATCTCCTGCTGCGTCATGGTCGTGTATATCACACTAACCTTCTGCTTCGGCACATTCTTCCTCTCACGCAATCGCGACTATTATTCGCTGAGTCTGCCGGAAGCCGCCGGACTGCTGTCTATCGACCTGAGTCTGCTCTCGGCGTTCTACTTCCTGCTGAAACGCGTTCCTGCCTCCAAGCTTCGCGTATTCATTGACATGAGCCGCAACATCACGTCCATCTACTTCATTCACTGGTGCATCCTCGGCTTTTTGGATTGCGTTGTCTGCTATCTGTTTGAAATCAGCTTCCCTTGGCCGGTCATTTATCTGATTGGAGCAGCCTTAATCGTGCTGTCGAGCCTGCTTGCAAAGCTATGGGCAAGTCGAAAACGTTTCGCGAAAGCACGATAAACCGACAAGGCGACCGCCTCTTTGACCGCTTCGGTGTTATGGAAACCGAGGCGGTTTTTTTGCCGCGACACCTGACAAACCTGCCATACCTGATAAGCGACTTGAAGACATATTACGAAAGTGTGAATTTTGAGTCAGACAGAGCGGGACTGCTGCCGAAAAATTGGAGGAATACAAAGGAGTATCGGAATGACTTTATACATCAACTGCTGTGTCCGTGAGGAATCGAGAACCGACCGGTTGGCAAGAGCGGTTCTGCAGAAGCTCGGAGAAGGCTTCACGGAAATCAATCTCTATGAAACAAACCTCAAGCCGCTTGACAGAGAAACGCTTGAAAAAAGAACCGCGCTGATTGAGCGCGGCGACTACAGCGACAGTCTGTTTGACCGTGCCAGGCAATTCGCGTCTGCCGACACGATTGTGATTGCCGCGCCGTATTGGGATTTGTCCTTCCCTGCGCCGCTGAAAACATATTTTGAAAACATTTACGTGACGGGAATCGTCTCCGCATATGACGAAAACGGGTTGCCGCGCGGCTTATGTCGGGCGAAAGAGCTTTACTACGTCACTACTGCGGGCGGTCCCTATGACCCGACCTACAGCTACGGATATGTAGAAAGTCTCGCGCAGCATTTTTTCGGTATTCCCGCCGCACATTTGGTGAAAGCCGAAATGCTCGACATCACCGGTAACGACGCGGAGGAGCTTTTGAAACGGGAATTGGATAAATGGACATAACAACAGCGTGCAGGCAGTGAGCGTTTTACTGCCTGCACGCTGTGTATTTTTTTGCCTATATGATCAAGCGGTTGCTTTTTTGTTTGACGAACCTTCACCGGTAGCTTTCCTGCGTTGATTGGTCAACCATATTAAAACATTTCCGTAAGGTTATTTCAACTGTTTTGCTCCTCCGGCTTCACCAAACTCTGTCATTTGGAAAAGCGGTAGCGCCGCGTCCCGCCGCAGACCTTTTCCGCGTAACGCGCGCCGGTTTCTGTCAGCTTTTTGATTTGATAGGCTATGATTTCCGTTTCGCCGTAGAACGCTTTCATCTCTCCGAGAACGCGTAAGCCTGCCGCTCTGAGCGTTTCGGTTCCGTTGAGCGGCGTGCTGTCAATCTCATACAACGCACCGTTTTTCAATTGATTCACGGCACGGATTTGGTCTTGATAGGAGAGCTTGTCCTTGTAGTTGGCATAAACCCACAGAATCAGCAGCTCTAAGAATCGCAAATCACGAACATCCAAGCCTGCTTCCGTAAACGGATTGATATCGATATTGCGCAGCTCGATATGATTGACGCCATTCTGCACAAGATTGTTCAGGCGGTTCGCTCCCTTCGGCTTCAGGCGTATCGGGTAATATAATTCCCCCACCCCTGCCAGCGTGCCGCTGTTGAGGTATCTTTGGATACTGCCGGCGTATGCCGTGATATTGTCATAAAACAGAATCGGCGTAAAGGTATTCCAATAGCCTTCTTTTCCGCAGCGAAGAGAAGCGTATTCAGTGAAAACCGTCTCGCCGGCTCTGTCGGGGCTGAAATAGGAGCCGTCGCAGACAGGAGAGGCAGAGAGCAGGAGGTTAATCAACCAGCCGTATTCCAACAATCCCTGTGCCAGACGCAGATAGGCATTGTTTTTGAAATCCGCAAAATCGGCGCGTGAGGAAGCCGGAAGGCTGTTTTGCAGCATTTCTTCCGAGAGTGAGTAATTGACGTGAATGCCTGACAGCGTCATTTTGTATTTGCCGTACTTTTCGGCAAGATACAGGCGGTAGCTATGCTTGCCCTGCCGGTCGTCCTCATAGACGGCAACCGGAATATCATCAGCGCTTTTCAGGATGGGCGGATTGGAGTACAGCCAAAGCTTTTCGCCTCGTCTGCTGATTGCCGCGGTCAGCCGCTCGGAATGGTACGAAAGCTCGTCAATCGCGCCCTGCGCGGTGTCGTGGACGCCGGTGTTGATTTCCGCTTGATTCTCACAGAAGTCCTTCACAATGTTTGCGTCGTCCGGAAAGGGATGCGGTGACTGCGCCATATATCCCTCGGCTGTCACACGCAGGGTTTCGCGCTCCAAGCCAAAGGTACCTCCCAAAAGAAGCAGATTTTTTGTGTTGCCTATTTGTAACATCCTTTCACCTACAATTCCGCAAATTCTCTGATGACCTTTTCGACGTCGGTCTGCCCTAAGCGATAGCGAGCCGGCGAGGTCAATGTGTTTGCCCGTTCAAACAGCGGCGACAAATAGATTTCCTCCGAATAACCGCGTTCCCTCAAGCCGTCGGCGCAAAGCTGTAAAACCCTGTTTAACAGCGCTTTCAACGCATCGGCATCGACAAAAGAAAGAAAATCCGCACGGTTCATTTGTTTCCGGAGCTGTGCAGGTGTTGCGTTTGTCTGATATAAAAATGAGGCTTTCAGCAATGCGCTCAAGGCTTGCGTCCGGTTCATCAAGCCGAGATGAAACGCCGCGACGGTCATGGCTTCTCCGAGCGGCTGTGTACAGGCGGAACGGTATTCCAGCGTTCCTCTTGCCGTGAGGTCGGTTTGCTTGTATGTCCGAAGATACGCGATATCTTCCGCCTGCGGCGCAAAGGTACAGGTGTGAAAGGTACCGTCGTAGTACTCGGCGGCAACGGAATCGCGCTTCAGATAGTCGTCAAAAGGTATCGGATAGAAAAACAAATATTTCCCGTCACGCTCGGCGCAGAATATACTCGCCTTGCTCAGATAATCGGTAATCTCGCCGACGGATTTCGGAAGCGGTTCAAAAAAACCGACATTTCTCGGATTGATGCCGTGAGGGCTCTGCTCCCAAAAATAATCTCTCGCGCAAAGAAGCTCCGGCTTTTCGGGAAAAGAGGAATTGGCAAACAACACGGCTTTCAGCGGCTCAACGAGCGAAAACGCCTCGATGGTCTCACAAAGGTTTTCTCGGGTAACGTCCAACTGCACCTGTGACGCGCTTGAAAACGTACCGAAGTCCGGAAACGGATGGAACGAACCATTCCAGGAATTACACTTTTTCAGAAACCCCTCCAACATACGGTAACGCGGCGACGGCACATCACTGCGATCGTTGACGCGGTAGTTCGGGTTGATTCCCATTCCGGTTAACGTGTGATGATACTGACGCAGCTCTTCGTTGATGAACCGCACATAATCACGGAACCGCGCCTGTGCTTCGTGAAGCGTACGCACACGTCCGAGGGAAATCTCAAAATTATGATAGGAACAGTCAAACGAGAAAATATCACCCGTATCGCCGCACACCGCTTCGTGACAGTTTCCGTCATCATCAAATTTTCGGGGTGTAAACCCAAAATGCGACGTTGCTTTTTTGACAGCGGCAATGGTGACGGATTTATCGGTTTTTTCACCGCCGAGATGTACGACCGGCATTTCTATTTCAATGCCGATATAGTTGGTGCGCGGCTTTTGCAGGGGTGCGATGAAACGGTCATATATCAATTTTTGAGCGTTCATTTTTCTTCTCCTTACAGACCTGAATATGCCATATAGAGCGGCTTGTACGCGGACGGGTCAAAGAAATATTCATGATGGTGCTCTGTTCCCGTGAATACGCGCGCGCCGTTCTGATAGCCAAGCAAAGTGGTAAACGGCACATGGTTCCAGATTCCCTCCGCGAGCGGCTGTGTCGAAAAGGTAACGCCGTATTGGTCACGGCGATAGTAAAGCGAATCGCGGAAATTGGTGTGCGCGTAGAGTGTTTCGCCGTCATAAATCAAGATATTCAGCTTGTTCTTCGGCGAACTGTCGCGGACAATTTCGTCCAGAACCGCAAAACGCTCCGCAGCGGTCAAAGGCCGTCCCATCCGCTTGATTGCCGCGTTGACGCAGTCAACGAGATACAGTAAAATCCGCTCGCTGTCGGTTTCTCCCTTTTGCAGAAAAATATACGGATGCAGCTTTTCGGCTTCAAACACAGTGCCGTTGTGAATCAGCGTCCACGTTCTGCCGCTGTTATCCGTTGCCGTAAAGGGATGACAGTTATCCGGCTCCACATTTCCGATGGTTGCCAAGCGGATATGCGCCAGCGCGTTTTGGGCAAGAACCGGAGCGTTGAGCCTTTCGCGCAGCACGGTGCTTCTGTCAGCACGGTATTCTTCTTTTAATAATTCGGTTTTTTCTTCATCAAACAACGCCAGTCCCCATCCGTTCGGATGTTTGTCGGAATGAGCGTAAAACTCGCGCAAATCACGCCGCAATTCCTTTTTCCGGTTGCCCGAAAAGCCATATATTTCGCACATAACAAAACTCCGCAAACGCAAACCACCGCACAACAAACGATTTATCCATACAACCCGAAACCGCTTTTGTGGTAAGTTTTGTTTAATATATTATTCCTATGTATTTAGTAGATTAATTATAGTCCAAATCTCCTCTATTGTCAAGTGCTTTCTATCTGTAAAAAACTGCGCCTGTCCTTCATGTCATCCTGAGCGCAGTGGAAGGATCCCCCTCGGTGAGCAGCCATGGTATCTCTCTCAAGGGGATCCCTCCACGTAAGTCGGGATGACAGCTGTAGTCAAAACACTCGTTCCTATCAAGAGGAATCCCGGCGATGCATGGGTTCACTGATACAAGGGTATGGTTTGATACCCCCATAGCTTGAAGCAGATGGAGCAGGTAAAGTAGTTGTTTTCAAAAATTTTTCTTTTTAAAATACGAATTATTTTGCTGCTCCATCTGCTCCAGGATAAAACGTAAGGAAGGTTTATATGTTTGAGTGTATGGTACCGATGGCTTGCTTCATGTTACGGACGTATTCGCCGATATATGCCGGCGCTTCTCTGCCGTACTGCTCCAAAAGACGGACAATCGCGGAGCCGACAATCACGCCGTCGGCAATCTCAGCCATCTGCTTTGCCTGTTCGGGCGATGAGATGCCAAAGCCGATGGCACAGGGAACGTCGGTATTCTCACGGATTACCTTGACAATCGCGCCGAGGTCGGTGGTAATCTCACTGCGCACGCCGGTGACGCCAAGGCTGGATACCAGATAGATAAAGCCCTCCGCTTCCTTGGCAATCATGCCGATACGGTTTGCCGAGGTAGGCGCAATCAGCGAGATGAAATCCACCTCATAACGACGGCAAATCTCCGCGAACTCCTCCTTTTCCTCAAAGGGAACATCGGGCAGAATCAAGCCGTCAATACCGATTTCCCGACAAATGGAAATAAACCTTTCCGCGCCGTAAGAAAACACCACGTTGGCATAGGTCATAAAGACCAGCGGCACCGTGACGTCTGTACGCAAGTCACGCACCAAATCAAAGATTTTGTCGGTATCCGCGCCGCCGCTGAGCGCGCGGATATTTGCCGCCTGAATGACAGGTCCCTCGGCGGTCGGGTCGGAAAACGGAATGCCCAGCTCGATGACGTCCGCGCCGTTTTGCGCCATCGCGCGGACAGCTGCCGCTGTTGTTTCCAAGTCAGGGTCTCCGCAGGTAATAAACGGAATGAACGCCTTGCCGTTTTGAAATGCCTTTGTGATGTTACTCATAAATATCCTCCCCTCTGTAGCGAGCGATTGCCGCGCAGTCCTTGTCACCTCTGCCGGAAATTGTAATCACGATAATTTGGTTTTTGTCGAGCGTCGGCGCAAGCTTGATCGCGTGAGCGACCGCGTGGGCGGACTCAATTGCCGGAATGATACCCTCGGTTTTGGAGAGATACTCGAAGGCGTTCACCGCTTCGTCGTCGGTAACGGCGACATATTCCGCTCTGCCGGTATCGTAGAGATGGGCGTGCTCGGGACCTACGCCGGGGTAGTCAAGGCCTGCCGAAATAGAATAGACAGGCGCAATCTGGCCGTGCTCATCCTGACAAAAATAGGACTTCATACCGTGAAAAATGCCAAGCCTGCCGGTAGAGATGGTCGCGGCGGTTTCGAAGGTGTCGATACCCCTGCCTGCCGCCTCGCAGCCAATCAGTCTCACGTCCTTGTCCCCGATAAAATGGTAAAAGCTGCCGATGGCGTTGGAGCCGCCGCCGACACAGGCAATCACCGCGTCGGGCAGTCTGCCTTCCTTTTCGAGCATCTGGGCTTTGATTTCTTTTGAGATTACCGCCTGAAAATCGCGGACAATGGTCGGAAACGGATGCGGTCCCATGACGGAGCCCAGACAATAATGGGTGTCGGAAATACGGTTTGTCCACTCGCGCATGGCTTCGCTGACCGCGTCCTTCAGTGTCCGCGTTCCGCTTTTGACGGCGACAACCTCCGCGCCGAGCAGTCTCATTCTGTAGACGTTAAGCGCCTGACGGACAGTATCCTCCTCGCCCATAAACACCACACACTCCATATGGAGCAGCGCTGCCGCTGTCGCGGTAGCCACACCGTGCTGACCGGCGCCTGTTTCCGCGATTAATCTTGTTTTGCCCATCTTTTTGGCAAGCAGCGCCTGTCCGAGCACGTTGTTGATTTTATGCGCTCCGGTATGGTTCAAGTCCTCGCGCTTTAAATAGATTTTCGCTCCGCCGAGGTCGTTGGTCATCCGCTCGGCAAAGTAGAGCCGTGACGGACGGTTGGCGTATTCGTTGAGCAGCTCTGTCAGTTCGCGGTTGAACGCCGGATCATTTTTATAGTGATTGTACGCTTCTTCCAGCTCAATCACGGCGTTCATGAGAGTTTCGGGAATGTATTGTCCGCCGTGAATCCCGAAGCGTCCGTTGGGATTTGTCATTCTGTTTCTTCCTTTCTGACTGTCGCGGCAAATGCCGCCATTTTTTGCTTATCCTTCAACCCGTCTGTTTCAATTCCGGTGCTCACGTCGAGGGCGTAGGGATGCAGCTTGCGCATAGCGTCGGTGACATTGCCCGAATGCAGCCCTCCGGCAAGGAAGTATGGCTTTTGAAACGAATCAATTAAATTCCAGTCAAAGGTCTTTCCTTCACCTGTGCCGGCGTCAAGAATGATGTAATCCGCCATCGTTTTTTCGGCGGCGGCAACGTCCGCTTCACTGTGAATTTGGAATGCCTTGATGACCGGTTTGCCGGTTTCTTTCTGAATACGCGCGATGTAGGCAGCGTCTTCGTCGCCGTGAAGCTGCGCCGCGTCGATAATGCCGAGGTTCAACAGTGAAATCACCTGCTCGATATCCTCGTTCAGAAACACGCCGACCGCTTGGATGTCCTTGCTGAGCAGGTTTTTCAAATCTACCGCCTGCTTGTAGGTGACGCGCCGCTTGCTGTTCGGCGCGAATACAAAACCGATGTAGTTGGGTTTGATTTCATTGGCAGCGGCTATGTCGCACGGACGGGTAAGTCCGCAGAATTTTATCTTTGTCATCATATACCCCTTAATTC
>JAFUUV010000079.1 GCA_017471345.1 Ruminococcus sp. | reverse complement strand
CTGACCTCGTTGACGAAGGCGGCAAGGTTGTTCTCAAGCTCAACACCGCTGACGGCAACACCACCAACAAGATTGAGGTAGAGGATACCGAGTCCACCATCCCCACCACCGGTGGCGCCGGCACCATGATGTTCATGGTCATCGGCGGCAGCCTCATCCTCCTCGCGGGCGTTCTCCTCGTCATCGTTATGAAGAAGAGAAGCAAGTAATTTCCGCTCATCTCTTAAACTCCAACCTCCGGCTCCGCTGAGCCGGAGGTTTTTTCTCTGCCGCAAACGATGGTTTCTTAACCAAATTGCAGGGGACGGCTTTTAGAAGAAGGCTTTTTGGCGGAACATTGAAAGCCTCCCCTTGAGGGGAGGTGGCATTTCGCTGTGCGAAATGACGGAAGGGTGAGGGGAAAGCAGGACACCCTATTAAATGAAAGGTGCGTTTGGTAAAGTATCGTTCCTATCCTTCACCCTTCAGTCACGCCGCCAAAGCGGCGCGACAGCTCCCCTCAAGGGGAGCCTTTTTGGCAGCACCGCACCGATGTTGGTCGGGATGACAGCGAAAGGAAAAGGACGGCTCCTATTCGATCATGTTATTTTGAAAGAGCGCGTCAGCGTCGCGCCGTATGGAAATGTGGAAGGCGGTTCCATCTGTTTAAAATATACAAATAAAAGGGCAAAATTTTGGCAGTGCACAAAATTGTAAAATTCTAAAAAAGAAAAATACAAACGTCCTGTTCCTCTATAATATAAGTGTATATTTATGTATCGACTGCATAAGGAGGAAAACATATGGCACATTTTAAGAAAATCCTTGCCCTTTTGTTGGCAGTATGCGTCATCTGTACGGTAGGCGTTGTTGCCGTCACCGCCGCTGAGGCGGAAGCGGACAGCGAAGTCGGCGCGGGCGGCATCACCGTGCACTATTACTGCGAACAGGGCACTCCGACCGTTTACTATTGGAACAGTCTGCCGCAGAACATGGAAACGGCGTATCCGGGCAAAACCATGGTTTCCGAGGGCAATAGCTGGTACAAGTACACCTTCAGCAATGTAACCAAGATTAATATGCTTTTCATCGTGAACGGTAAGCAGTCAGACGAGCTGTCCCGTGAAACCGGTGAATGGTGGTATAAGAACAACAGATGGACGAATAAAGAGCCTAACCCCAATCCTGACTTTGACAGAACCGATCTCCGTGAGGATACGATTTACTTTGTCATCACTACCCGTTTCTATGACGGCGACACCGGCAACAATGTTCACTGCTGGGAAGACGCGAAGGCGGGCAACCCCGATTCCGATCCGGCTTGGCGCGGCGATTTCAAGGGCTTGATTGATAAGCTGGACTACATCAAGGCGCTCGGCTTCTCCGCTATCTGGATTACGCCGGTCGTGGAGAATGCCTCCGGCTACGACTATCACGGCTATCACGCGATGGATTTCTCCAAGGTTGATCCGCGTTACGAAAGCAGCGGCGCGACCTATCAGGATTTAATCGACGCGGCGCATGAAAAGGGCATGAAGATTATCCAGGACGTCGTGTGGAACCACTCCGGTAACTTCGGTGAAGCCTATCTGGAAAAAATGTTCACCAAGCAGTACTCCTCCCTCAAGGATTTGGGCTCCGCCGACTGCATGAAGGTGGTGTCCGGCAGCAATCTTGCCAAGGCATACCCCAACTATGATTCCATGAAGCCCGACGCTCAGTTCCAGGCGCGTCTTGATGTCATGAAGAACCTCACGGGTACTCCCTACGGCGACACCAAGGAGTACTATCACCGTGAGCGCAACATGGGCTATGAGTCCGAAATCGAGCAGACCGGCTCCATGGCGGGCGACTGCGTAGATATCAATACCGAGAACCCCGACGCCGCCAAGTACATCACCGGCGCTTATCAGAAGTATGTGGATATGGGCGTTGACGCGTTCCGTCTCGATACCGAGAAGCACATCAACCGCTGGACGCTCAACAGCGCGTATTTCCCCGCGTTTATCAATAACAACTATCCGAACTTCTTCATCTTCGGTGAGGTTTGCGCGCGTGTCCGCGAGGTTTGGAACCACAACATTCCGTCCTCCTCACCGCCCTTCTTCACCTGGAAGGAAACCGAGAGCTCCTGGACAAACAACTGGTCATGGGATGCTTCCAAGTGGGAGCAGAATTTAGAGAACTCCAAGAAGCACTACAGAGCTCACTCCAGCAGCAACGGCGCTCTGACCTCTCAGAATACCTTCCTCAACGGTACCAGCTACCACGCTCCCGATTACAGCAAGTGGAACGGCACCGGCGTTATCGACTTCTCCATGCACAGAAACTTTGGCACCGCTTCTCAGGCTTGGGGCGCGGGTCTTGCCGAGGATCAGTACATGAACGACGCCACATGGAATGTCACCTATGTTGACTCGCACGACTACGGCCCCGAGGATACCGACGAGACAAAACGCTACAGCGGCGGCACGCAGGCATGGGCGGAAAGCATGGATTTGATGTTCACATGGAGAGGCATTCCCTGTATCTACTACGGCTCCGAGATTGAGTTCCAGAAGGGCGTTGTCATCGACGTCGGTCCCAACAAGCCTTTGGCACAGACCGGCCGCGCCTACTTCGGCGATAATATCACCGGCAACGTTACCGCGACTGACTTTGGTCAGTACACCGCGAGCGGCAATGCCGAGAAAACGCTGAACTATAAGCTTGCCCAGCACGTCAGAAAGCTCAACATGATTCGCCGCGCGGTTCCTGCTCTCCAGAAGGGACAGTACACCACCTCCAACGTCAGCGGCGGTGGTATGGCGTTTACCAGACGCTACACCGCGAACGGTGTCGACAGCCTTGCGTGCGTAGCCATTTCCGGCGGCGCTACCTTCAACAACCTGCCCAACGGCAGATATGTTGATGCTGTCACCGGCGATGTGAAGCAGGTCACCAACGGCACCCTCAGCGTCGCCTCTGTTGGCCAGGCAAACATGAGAGTTTATGTCTGCTGTGGTTCCGGCTTCAAGGGTATCTCCGGCGCAATCGGCGGTACCGGCGCTTACCTTAAGTAATACTTTTTTTCATAATTTGTTTTACCTCAAAAAAAGTGTACGCACATTGTGCGTACACTTTTTTCACGATCCGTGAAACTGAAATCGTCCATCATCAACCATGATGTAGGGGACGGCTTCCCAGACGTCCCTGAAAGCCTGACGTTTTGTGCAGTGGGACGTCAAGGATGCCGTCCCCTACGGTTAGGCTTCACTTTCACCCTATAGGTGTTTGTGATGATTCGCGTTTGTCCGGTATTCTCTATCTTTATGAAGGCTTTGTATCCGGAGATTCACGGATGCAGGTCAAAAACGGAATAACCCCTTGCTTTTCAAAGCCGTCAAAGCATAAAAAACCACACGGCAAGACTTGTCGAAAGATAAGCCTTGCCGTGCCAATGATGATGTATGAATTAAGAAATTGCCTCATGGTTGCGCTGTTTGTGTTCGTAGAGCTTCGCGTCCGCCTTGGCGATGGCTTCGAGGAAGCTGTTGGGCGAAGTCGGTGTGACGCAAACCGCACCGTAGCTGACCGAAATCTCGAGAGCGTTAGGCGCCGACGAGTGCTTGTTCAGGCGCTCGTTGATGGCTAAAAGCTGAGCGGAGAACGCCTCCATCGTGGTGTCGCTCTGTATAATCAAAAACTCGTCGCCGCCGTAGCGGTAAACACAATCCGGCGCGAACACCGTTTTCATGGTGTCGGAAACGGAGCGGAGTACCTCGTCGCCCTGATGATGACCGCAGGTGTCATTGATATGCTTGAACTTGTCGATATCCAGCATCGCCAGACAAATTTCGTGCCCGAGAAAATCGGGAATCTTGCGGTTAAGCGCGTAACGGTTTTGCAGCCGCGTCAGGCTGTCGTGGTTCGCCATCTGTTCAAGGGTAATGTTCAGCTCCTCAATGCGGTTTTTCTGCTGAATCGTGTTGACGCTCAGACGATAGCTGACAATCGCGCCGCCAAGCAGAATCAGCACCAAAAGGGCGTAATTGAACGGATGAATCATACCGCTGCGCACAAAGAATTCCAGATAGATATAAAACAGTATCGAGGTCACGCCGACAATCGGAATGCTGACAACCGGCCGCAGCCGGAAAAATACGACCATCGCCAACATGACGGTATAAAACGTCACCATTTGTTCGCCGTTGCTGTAGTGCCCGATTGACACCACCATGCCCCACAGCGCAAATATCAGCAGGATGATGGATACGATTAAGTTGGTAGTGCGGTGCCCGAACCGCGGCGTCTTGTCGTCCGTCAGCATTTTGCGTGACAGAAAAAATGCTGCGCCGGAGCATAGAATAATCAGGAATACGCGCAGGATTGTCTGTAGAATCCGCGGATCGCCGAGTGTATGGAGATGTATCAGCGAGTACGCTGTCAGCGCGATTGTCTCCACGATAGCGATAATGACCGCAAAGCGACGCATTGTACGAAGATTAGCCGCGTCAATTTCCCGGTCGATCGCCTCGTCGGTTTCGGGCTGCAGCCAGTAGCGCAATGGGGTCGAAAGCTTCATGAAATTACCTCAGGAAAAATGCGTAAGAAATGATATATAACGATATTGTTACTGTTTATTGTAACATTTTTTTCGGTTTTTCGCAATGATTTGTTCGGGATTACCTGAAATTTGTCCTTTTATCCAAACATAGCCGGAAAACAGGGATGTATTTGGAGCGAATCGGCAAACGACGAGGAGTTGTTTTTGTAATATTTTCTAAAATCGTTGACGTTGTGTCGAATTTTGTATATAATAAAATTATGTTCGGAAAGGATTGTGCAAAATGGGAACTGTAATTTTTTGGATTGTCTTTTGGGTGTTGATTGCCATCATCGCGTTTTGTCCGCTGTATTTCATTTTTCTGTTCATCGTCGGTCTGTTTGTCGATATGAACAAGGTGTATGAGCACGACAGCAAATTTTACCGGTTCCTTTTGGTCAATTCTACCGGCGTCGCGGCAAAGCTTATCCGTATCCGCATCAAGGTTCTCGGCAGAGAAAAGCTGCCGCGGAACACGCGCTACCTGCTGGTCTGCAACCATCGCTCCAAATTCGACCCGATTCTCACCTGGTACGCGCTCGGCAGCGAGCAGTTGGCGTTTATCTCCAAACCCGAAAACTTCAAGGTGCCGGTCTACGGCAGAATCATTCACCGCTGTCTTTTTATGCCGATTGACCGCGAAAATCCGCGCAACGCCATGAAAACCGTCAACCGCGCCGCGGAGCTGCTCAAACGCGACGAGGTTAACGTCGCGGTGTATCCCGAGGGCAGGCGCAACTACGGCGACGAGCTGCTGCCGTTCCACGGCGCGATGTTCAAAATCGCGCAGAAGGCAAACGTCCCGATTGTCGTGATGACCGTCAAAGGCACCTATGAAATTCAGAAAAATTATCCGCTTCACCACAGCGATGTGGAGCTGAATATCGTCGGCGTGCTTCCGGCGGAGGAGCTCAAGGGCAAAAAGACAGGTGAAATCGGCGACCGCGTTGCCGAGTTGATGAATACATCATTGAAATGAGGGAGATTCAGATGAAAACCTATGTCATCTACAACAAAAAATCAAACAATAACACCGGCGCCAATACCGCGTTCAAAATCAAATCTATCTGGACGCAGAAGGAGTTGATTTATAAGGAGCTCAACGAGTTTTCGTCCTACAGCGAGCTGTTCGAAAGTATCACGCCGGAGGACGAGGTCGTCATCTGCGGCGGTGACGGCACCCTGAACTTCCTTGTCAATGAGGCGGACTGCGAAGCCGTGACCAATCCAATCTTCTACTATCCCACCGGCACCGGCAACGATTTCTGGAACGACCTCGGCAGAACTGCCGATGATCCGCCGGTGCAGGTCAATCAGTACCTTGTCAAGCTGCCGGTGGTGCACGTCAACGGCATGAGCAAAAAATTCATCAACGGTATCGGCTATGGCATCGACGGCTACTGCTGCGAGGAGGGTGACAAGCTCCGCGCCGAGACGAACGGCAAGCAAATCAACTACACCTCCATCGCGATTCAGGGGCTGCTCTTTCACTACAAGCCCACCCACGCGGTCATCACCGTGGACGGCGTCACGCGTGAGTTTGACAAGGTGTGGCTGGCGCCGACCATGAACGGCAGGTTTTACGGCGGCGGTATGATGGCGACGCCCGGGCAGAACCGCCTCAACCCCGAACGCACCGTCACCACTATGGTTATGTTTGGCAAGGGCAAAATAGGAACGCTTGCCGCTTTTCCGACGATTTTCAAGGGCGAACACATCAAAAAGACAAATATTGTCTCCACCTTTGTCGGCAAGCGGGTGCGTGTCGCGTTTGACCGTCCCGTCGCGCTGCAAATCGACGGCGAAACCGTCTGCAACGTCCGTGAGTATGAGGTCGAAACCGCCTCGGTATAAAAGGACTGCATCCAATAGAGAACAAGGCTCCACCATATGACGGATACCCATATAGAAGTTTTGCCCCGAAGCACTTTATCGTGCTTCGGGGCATTTTTTATTCTGGTGTTAAGATAAATCAGAATTTTTATTGACAATTCAACGTGAGCCTGATATAATAATGGCAGGGAATGATGTTCTCCCTTGGGAAACCTAAACCGCATTTTTGCTGATGACGTCTGTATGTGATTACATACGGGGGCATCAGCTTTTTTGTTGCTCCCGGAAAAGGAGTTGTTTTTATGTTATTAAGTTTTGCGTTAATTCTTGCCTGTGGAATGGCTGTCGGTTGGCTGTTCGGAAAAATCAAACTGCCGCCGCTTGCCGGTATGCTCATTGTCGGTGTTATTTTCGGACCGTATTGCCTTAATCTAATCGATCCGTCCGTGCTGCATATTTCCGCCGAGTTGCGCCGAATCGCGCTGATTATTATTCTTATTCGGGCAGGACTCAATTTAAAAATCGACGATTTGAAAAAAGTCGGCAGGCCGGCAATATTGATGTGTTTTATTCCCGCGATTTTTGAAATTATCGGAATGCTCATCTTCGCGCAGCTGATACTTGGCTTATCCATCATTGATTCGCTCCTGCTTGGAACCGTGGTTGCAGCGGTATCGCCTGCCGTGATTGTGCCGCATATGCTGAAAATCATGGACGAGGGCTACGGTATCAAAAAGGGGATTCCGCAAATGATACTTGCCGGAGCGTCGGCTGATGACGTTTTCGTTATCGTGTTGTTTACGTCGTTTTCTAAGGTTGCGGCAGGCGCTTTGTTCGACGCCGCCTCGCTGGTTCGCATACCGACCTCCATTCTGTTTGGCATAGCCGGAGGTTTTCTTGCCGGATTTTTACTTCATCTGTTTTTCAAAAAAGTGAAGATAAACGGCGTCAAGGCATTGATATTGCTCCTCTGCGTTGCGTTTGCGTTTGTGACTGCGGAAGACCTGCTGACCGGCACAATCGGCTTTTCGGGCTTGCTCGCAGTAATGGCGATAGGCGTGATGTTCGCAAAACTTTCTCCGGAACCGGCAAGCGCTTTGTCATCCGGTTTTTCAAAGCTGTGGAGCGCTGCGGAAATTCTCCTTTTTGTTCTTGTCGGAGCTGCGGTGGATATACGCTACGCGCTCGGCTCAGGAGCAAAGGCAATTCTTCTGATACTTGCTGTCCTTGTATTTCGTATGCTCGGCGTTGCCATCTGTATGCTCGGCACAAAGCTGAATTTCAAAGAGAGATTGTTTTGTATGATTTCTTACACGCCAAAGGCGACAGTGCAGGCGGCAATCGGTGCCATTCCGCTTTCGATGGGTTTGCCTTCGGGCGATATTATCCTCACCGTCGCGGTAGTTTCAATCCTTTTCACTGCACCAATCGGGGCTTTCTTAATTGATATGTTATATAAAAAGTGTTTATCACGATAAATTCCGATTTTTGTTAGAAACAACTATAACACAGAATTGAAGGTCTGTCAATAGAAACGCCATAGTACTTCTGACTTTGGATCAGAAGTACTATGGCATAAAACTTCTATATCAGCGCAGCCTTTACGCGGCGGAGCCTTTTCGTTTTATCTCAGTGAAAAGCCTTCCCGCAACGGGAAGGCTTTCATTCATGTATCAAAAGCGTTAGTGTTTTTTCTGATAGCGCGCGTGCTTCTTATGATGCTCGGCGTGCTTTTCTCCGTGTGCCGGATGATAGGCGGCATCGTCCTTGGAAACGGATTCCTTTTTGACGACAAACTGCGGGAAGAACAAGCGGATGTATACCAGCACATACGCTGAGAACAGCAGTACAACAAGCACAATCAGCAGCGACGCGCTTTGACCGGTCTTTACGGGATTGGGATCAACCTTCGGGCCTGTTGCCGGATCGACCTTGGCGCCTGTCACAAGCGCACCCCTTGTAGTGTCTGCGGCAACCGTGCCGGTTGCGGAGGTCGCGTCCGGAAGCGCTGTGCCGGGCAGGATGTTCTCGGTGTTCGGAGCCGTGGAGGGAGCAAGGGAACCGTCTGTCGCGCCTGCGGTTGACGGATGGCTCGTTGCTCCGGAGGTCATCTCGCCGGAGGTCATCTCGCCGGACGACGGCACAAGACTTGAGGAAGCGTCGGTTGTCGTTGAGGGATCGACACTGCTCGGAACCGTGCTCTCGCTCGGCTCGGTCACGCCGGTGGAGGACGGAGCGGTGGAAGCCGTGGTGGACTCTGTCGGCTCGGTCACGCCGGTGGAAGACGGAGCGGTCGAAGAGGTGGTGTGCTCTGTCGGTTCGGTCACGCTTGTCGAGGACGGATGGGTCGGTGAAGTAGTACCCGTCGTCGGCGCTGTGGACGGCGCGGTGGATACCAGCGTGGATTCCGTCGGCTCGGTGACAACCGTTGAGGGTGCTGTCGTTCCGGGAGCGGTAGTGCCTGCCGCCGTGGTTCCCAGTACCGTCGTGCCGAAAATAGTCGTGAACGGTACCGTCGTGTGCGGCGCGGTCGTCAGCGGCATGGTGGTGGGAAGGGTCGTACGCGGCGCGGCTGTCGCGCGCGGTGTGGTGCCGCTTCCGCCGGTGATGTGGACAAAGCGTGATAATACATCATCGTAGGTATAACCATCCGGAACCACCGGAAACTCCGCTAAGCCAAAGCCGTCATAGTTGTAGGTGGATGGCTCTGTAAAGTTGCTGTTGAGGGAGTTCGCGGACATTTCGCTGTTGAAATACTTTCCGTAAAAGGTGTATCGGTCGCCTACCTGCAAAATACCGCAGGAGCATATGGAATAGATGATAACGAAGAAAAGTGTAATTAACACGCCGAGCAGCGCGTACTTTTCAAATCTTTTGATAACTGCTTCGTTGACTCTCACGCGCCACTCTCCTTTCTCCGGAAACATCCGTAATAGTAGCCTGCAAGCAATAGCAAGTGCCGCGATAATACAAATGCATATCGCCAACGTTAGGAAAAATTCATGTAATGACACCGGATTTGCTACCGGGTCTCTGATTTGTTCTACCATATCTTCATAAAATATATCTTCATTCATACCCATGCGTAAGCCTCTTCAAATGAAATTTTCAATTTAGCAGAGGCAAGACCGCAAAAAAGTCTATACGCCTACTTGTACATCATTGATTATAACACGTTTGTAATCACTTTTCAAGGTTTTTGTGCAATTTTTTCTTAAAGAGAAAAATCTTTTTTTTGAAATCAGTGTGATTTTGTGCTCTGAACCGACCTTTTTTTCGTGAATTTTGTGCTTTTCAACGCGTGCAAGGGTGTTTTCGTCTCCGAAAATGGGGGCAGCGTCGCGAAAATTTCCGCCAGGCGATAGGGAAGGCGCCGTGTTGACAGCGTTTTTCCGGTTGATTTGGCGGAGCATACCATGTATAATAGAAAGCGGAGGTGTTGCAAATGCCCAAAAGCCGCAACCAAAAGCAAAAGCTGTTGTATCTGCAAAAAATCCTGCTGGAAAAAACCGACGAGCAGCACGCTCTGACCATCACCGAGCTGCGCGATGAGCTGCAGCGCTACGACATCACGGTCGAGCGCAAGACGCTGTATGCCGATTTGGAGCTGCTCGAAAGCTTCGGGCTGGATATCTGCCGGGTGCGTTCCAGCACGGTGCGCTATTACGTCGGTCAGCGCGACTTCCAGCTTGCGGAGCTGAAGCTGTTAGTGGACGCGATTCAAAGCTCGAAGTTCATCACGCGCAAAAAAAGCATGGATCTGATTTCCAAGTTAGAGCGGCTGGTCAGCGAGAACGACGGCAAACAGCTGCACAGGCAGGTGTATGTCACCAACCGCGTCAAGACCGTCAACGAAAAAATCTATTACAACGTCGATATTCTCCACAACGCGATTTCTGCCGACCGTCAAATCAGTTTTTTGTACTACCGGTGGGAGGTGGACTTCGCCTCGCCCGAAAAAATCAAAAAGGTGGCGCGAAAAAACGGGGCGCTCTATCGGGTGTCGCCGTGGGCGCTCTGCTGGGACGATGAAAACTACTACCTCATCGCCTTTGACAGCGAGGCAGGCATCATCAAGCACTACCGCGTGGACAAGATGGAGCGGATTACGCAGCTCGAAGAGGAGCGCGACGGCAGCGAGATCTTCGCGGATTTTAATTTGGCACATTATGCAAAGTCTGTTTTTTCGATGTACGGCGGCGAAGAGACCGAGGTGAGACTTTCGGTGGACAATGACATGATTGGCGTCATTGTAGACCGATTTGGCACCGATATCATCATTTCAAGGGAATCTGACGCAACATTTACTGTCAATTTACATCTTGTTTTGAGCCCTCAGTTTTACGCATGGGTGTTCGGAATGGAAAACAAAGTCAGAATTTTGTCACCTGAATATGCAAAAATTGGCTTTCATCAAAAGTTAGAGCGCTTTATTTGCGATAAAAATGGTTAAATATTAAGATATTGTTGTTTTTTTGAAAAAATGGCAAAAATTTATTGACAAATGCACATTTTTTTGATAGAATAGTTATACAATAGGATAAGTCTATCTGCACATTCTTTGAACAAAATATTGGGGGATTTTACATGAGTATTGAACTGCTGAATGCTACTTCGGCATCAAGCTCGGCGTTCAGAGTGGTGTGTGGCGAGATGATATTTACTGAGAAAAGCATCTCGCATCACGAGGCTCTGTTTGGCTGCCTGAAATCAGGCAGCGTCACGTTGGAGACTGCCGAAAGCGAACTCAAACTGCGGGAGGGCGATATTTATTTCGTCTCTCCCAACACACGGTACAAGCTGACAAACAAGCAAAACGCCGCAATTGACGTCATCACCGTCAATTTCACGAATCCGGCTGCTGTCACGCAGGATTACCTGCCGCAAAGCATCATTCGTGCGATGGTGAACGGCAACTGCACCAATGTCGCGCGCATTAAGTCCGGTGACGCCGCGCATGACCGCCTGCTTGACTGCATCAACATCGCCACCAGGGCGGAATCCGAAAAGCCGGAGTTTTTCCAGCTTTTAGTTTACGGCAAGATGTACGAGGCGTTCTATGAGCTTTTTGCCAACAAGTATGTGCGCGTCATCGACGTCGAAAGCAAGAGCAAGAAGTATCGCGCGCTGCAGCGTGTCACCAACTATATCGATGAGCACTATATCGACGGTCTTTCCCTTGATGACGTGGCAAGCTCTACCGGTATCAGCCGCTATTATGTGTCGCATCTCTTCAAGGAGCTGATGGATACCACCTTCGTCGGCTATGTCAATGAGCTGCGCCTCAACCGCGCCGCCATGCTGCTGATGACCTCTGACAGCCCGATTATTGAAATTGCCGCGATGTCCGGCTTCAACAACCTTTCGAATTTTAACCGCGCGTTCAAGCTGTATTTTGGCAAAACACCGTCAGCCTACCGAAAAGCATAAGCCCTGCCGCTCCGTTTTCAAAAACGGAGCGGTTTTTCCGTGCAAAATAAGCTGACACCGCACCCATGCGGAGCAAGGTTTCCGGTAGTATTTTACGACTTGTAGGGGACGGCATCCTTGACGTCCCGTTGAACCAAACGTTAGGCAAATCGGGACGTCTGGGAAGCCGTCCCCTACAGCGTTCCTGTCATCCTGAGCGGTGCCCGAAGGGCAAAATCGCGCAGCAAATAGTCGATGAGGTGCGGTCAAAATCACTGATTTTGGGCAGCGCACCCATGCCTGTAGGGTTTGGTCTTGACCAAACCGCCGCCAACCGCAAAAGCGTTTGGCGGTAAATCCGGCGGTTCGGTCAAGACCGAACCCTACAAAACAGCACCCGCACCCATGCAGAGCAAGGATTCCCCTCGGTGTCCTATCAATAAGGAATGACGCACGGAAAAAGGCTTGCCGAACGCGCAAGCCTTTCCGATAAACGCAATGATGCATCTTGAATGATCACCGGCTGCGTTTGTAGTCCTTGTACAGCTTGTGCATTTGCCGGTAGGTATAGCGGTAGTCGTCCACCTGCGCGTCAAAGTAAAACCGCACGGCGCGGCTGTTGCCCTGCACGCGGTGCAGCAGGCGGCTGTGGACAGCCGGATGGTAAAAGAGCTTTTGCACGCGTCTGCCGTCGCGGATGATTTGCAGCAGCGGTCTGACGGCTTGCAGGTAGCGGCGCTTCGGCTCCTGCGTCTTGACTGCCTGCGCGGCGTATATGCCGGTTTGCAGCGCCATGTACAGCCCCTCGCCCGAAATCGGATCGGCAAAGCCGCCGGCGTCGCCGACGAGCATCACGTCCTCCGGAAAATTTTGCT
>JAFUUV010000078.1 GCA_017471345.1 Ruminococcus sp. | reverse complement strand
TAGGAGGTACCAATGAGAAAAACAGGATATTACAGCGTGAATGATTTTGATTTTCTGGAAGAAGGCGAAAAGCTGAGGTTGGAGCATGATCTGCGCTTTCAGCCAAACGATAAAATACTCCTTCCTCTTGTAAACGCGTCAGATTTTGACCTATACGAGCTGCGGGCGTTTGCAGTTTCCGGTGAGAAGAAGGTTTTTGAACAGCTCAAAGAGCTTGCCGAGGTATGGGAGCAGAAAGCGGCTTTGACAATGCTGATAGACCGTGCGCTTTCGTATAAAAGAGTTCCGCAGGTGGAGCACACATCAAATCTATGGCAGCAATCCCATTATCGTGACACCGAGATCGTCAGCAACATGGTATATAAAATGTCTGTCAGCTTGCACGAGGATAATCATTATGACAACGATATGGGTCAATTCGTTTCCGATGCGTGGATTGTCACTTGGGGCGTCAGTCTGAACACGCCGGACGAATATCGTACAAAGAAAATCGCGGGTCAGGACAGAAAGCGTTTTTCGGACAAGGACGCCGCCCTCAAATACATAGAGGGCAGGAAAAAGGCATACGCGCATCATTTCACTGAAATATCGCCGCCGATTCCCGAAAGATACGCGGACAGATTTTCAAAGAACGGCTTGTTGCTGCCCAGTTATGTTGTAGAAGGTAAACTGCCTTTGACGACGGACGTAAAAGCAGTCGATTTCTTAAACGCGCTTTCCGACGGTGAATTTATGCCTGACACGAAAAAGCCCTCTGTCCTTGGCAAAATCAGCGACACAAAATCTCAGCAAAAGGCGGAACCGGCTGCGCCTTCCAAAAAGAAAAACGAGCCGGAAATAACTTAACGGAGGTTACTTTGAGAAACGAAAAATATTACGGCGTTTTTGATTACGGCGACGAACTGACACCCGGCAGCGAATTGAAAATCGAGCATACCGTTGTACAAGACTATTACAGCAATCAAATTGATTTGGTTCCATTTATCGACTTAGGCGTGGAACCCCTTTCAAAAGCAAGAGCGCAGAGCGTTGAAGCGGAGAAAACGATCTTTTCAAAAATTAGGGATTCAATCCGTGAATGGGAACGGCAGGCGGCTATCACTAAGACGTATGACCGCGCTTTGGAATACTTGAATACTCACGCGGTCGCGCATACGTCGAATCAATGGATTCACGAGAACTACCATGACCGTGATATGATCAGCAATATGGTTTACGAAATGACCGTATCTGTGTGGGAAGAAACCAAATACGACAGAGCAAAACAAGAATCTGTGCCTGTCGCGTGGTATGTTACGTGGGATGTGGATATGCGATCGCCAAAGCACGGCTGCTGTGTTGAGATCGCGGGTCAAAGGCGAAAGCGTTACACCGATAAAGCGGCTGCGGAAAAATATATCGAGGGTCGCAAAAAAGCCTTTGCACAGTATTTCAAAGAAATCTCACCGCCGATACCGCAGAATTACGCTGAGTATTTCAAGGTAAACGGCGTATTATTGCCCGGATATACGGTTGAAGGTCAAACACCTGTCCCTTCAAACAAAACCGCCGATGAGATTATCAATGAGATCAAAGGCGGCGATTGCTTGTCTAATGAAAAAAAGCCTTCCGTGCTGAAAAAGCTGACGGAGGGCAAAACCAATAACTCACCTCCCACAAAGGGAGCAAAACGGAAGGAGGAACAAAGTATATGAATGTTTTAATGGTGGAGCCCGGCAAGGCGCCTTATGAAACCGAGATCAGCGACGGTCTTGAAGCGATGCAGGCCGCCGTCGGCGGAAATATTCAGGCGGTTTATCCCTATGAGGATTTGGTCGGACTTGTCTGCAATGAGGAAGGTAAGCTCGAAGGCTTGCCGCTTAACCGCGCTCTCAGAACCGAGGACGGCGAAATCTACGATATTATCGCCGGCAACTTCTTTATCTGCGGTCTCGGAGAGGAAAACTTTTGCAGTCTCTCGCCTGAACTTGCCGAGAAGTTCAAGGAGGAATTCAAGCACCCTGAAAAGTTTGTCAGGATCGCGGGTAAGATCCTCGCTGTCAAACAGCCTGTACCCGGCGACGGCGCGCCTGAAATGCCTCAAAAGGGTCCTGAGCTGTAATGTGGATGTCGATTCAGGAGCCGTATTTGCTGATCGTGCGGCATGACGATTTCTTTCCCGATCCGCGCCGTGAAGATGAAAATTTTGGAACCATGATTTGTTTTCACCGGCGTTACAGTTTGGGCGACGAACACGGTTACAAAAACTCCGACGAGCTGATCAAGGATTTGTATATCAAGGCAGCCGGCGGCGGTGAGCAGGGAGAGCAAAAGTATGAGGATTTAATGGATAGGTTCGACGTGTGGCCTGTGACCTTGCAGCAAATCCAAGCTAAAAATCAGGAGCTTATGTCAGAGATTGAAAAGGCGTATGTCGTGCTGCCTGTCTATCTTCTCGACCACAGCGGGTTATCCGTCAGCACTCACAGCTTTAACGATCCGTGGGACAGCGGACAGACGGGAATCATTTTTGCTTCTTTAGATAAGGTTCGTGATGAATACGGTGTTGAGAATGTCACGCCGGAGATAAGGAGCAAAGCGGAGGATTTACTTCGCGGCGAGGTCGAGCAGTATGACGCGTACGTGAACGGCGAGTGCTACGGCTACGAGCTGTATAAAAGCGGCGAGGTCGTGGATAGCTGCTGGGGTTTTACCGGAGCTTTTGACAAGGCATGTGAGGATATTGCCGACTATCTCCCCGACGGGTGCAGGGGGATGATAAAGGATTTATCCGAGGTCAACGATGCGCCCTCTGTTATCCAAACGCTGATGAAGCACGCGCGGATTCAGGCAGCGCAGGCGGAAAAAGACCACAACCGCGAGCCGCAGCAGAAATCACTTGAAGCGGTTTTGAGTTAAGGAAGGAGGAATTTTTTGCAGGAAGAAATCGACCAAAGGACTGTATCGATCACCGTTCAGGCGGCAAAGCTGTCCGGGCGGGTGCTGAAAGCCGCGATTACGGCGGCGCTTCATAAAATGCAGCAGCAGTGCCATTCCGTCAAGGTCGGGCGCAACAGTCTGAAACGGCTGGCACAGGGCGACGTCGGTATGAATACGATCGAGGTGTCCGGGCGGTTGCGCTCGTTTGAGCGTTACGCGCGGAAATATCAGATCAGGTATCACATAGAAAAAGAGGTCGGCAGCAAGCCGCCTCGCTGGACGGTATATTTCAAGGCGAATCAGGCTGACGTGCTGACTGCAGCGTTTAAGGCGTTTACCAATAAAGACCTTGACCGCAGCAAGAGACCGTCACTGGTGGCACAGCTTCGCAAATTCAAGGAGCTTGTGCAGTCGCTCGGAAAAGACCGCGTCCGCAACAAGGAGCACGGAGGTCCCGAACTCTGAACAGAAACGAAGTTATCAGGAAATATATCATACCAAATTCTCCGTACCTGATTTTTGTCTGGCTGTTTTCTAAGCTCGGCGAGGCTATCCGGCTCGCGCCCGGTGCTGACACTTCCGTAAAGCTGTTGGGTTTGAATCAGGGCTTTTCGGCAGCGTTTGATCACTTTTTCCCTTCTGCGTTAATAGATGTTCTAATTGGAATAATCGGCGCGGCGGTAGTAAGGCTGATTGTATATGTCAAAAGCAAAAACGCCAAGAAGTACCGTAAGAATGTCGAGTACGGCAGCGCACGCTGGGGTATCAAAAAGGATATTGCGCCATACATGGACGCTGACAGGTGGAATAACATTATATTGACCGCGACCGAGGGTTTGATGATGTCCGGCAGACCGAAAAATCCGGCGTTCGCCCGAAACAAGAATGTGCTGGTTGTCGGCGGTTCCGGCTCGGGCAAGACTCGTTTTTTCATCAAGCCAAATTTAATGCAAATGCACAGCTCCTATGTTATCACCGACCCGAAAGGTACAGTATTGGTGGAGTGCGGAAAGCTGCTGCAGCGCGGAGCGCCGAAACGAGATAAGAACGGAAATGTTGTGCGGAATAAACAGGGCAAGGTCATTTATGAGCCGTATAAGATAAGGGTTTTTAATACGATCAACTTTTCAAAATCCATGCACTTTAATCCGTTCGCGTATATCCATTCTGAAAAGGATATTCTGAAAATCGTCACTACGCTTATCGCCAACACCAAAGGGGAGGGCAAGGCTGGCGACGATTTTTGGGTAAAGGCGGAGACGCTGCTTTATACCGCCCTGATCGGTTACATCTATTATGAAGCGCCGTCTAATGAGCAGAATTTCGCGACGCTGGTAGAAATGCTGAACGCTATGGAGGTCCGTGAGGACGACGAGAATTTCAAAAATGCCGTTGACCTTTTGTTTGACGCTTTGGAGCAGAAAGACCCCGATCACTTCGCGCTGCGGCAGTATAAGAAATACAAGCTCGCGGCAGGCAAGACGGCAAAATCTATTTTGATTTCCTGCGCGTCGCGCCTGGCTCCCTTTGACATTAAAGAGGTCAGGGAGATCACCATGTACGACGAGCTGGATTTGGACAAGCTCGGCGACGAGCGGACGGCGCTGTTTCTGATCATGTCCGACACCGACGGCACCTTTGCTTTCCTTATCAGCCTGATTTATTCCATTCTGTTCAACCGAATGTGCGAGCGTGCCGACGACGTTTACGGCGGTAGGCTGCCTGTTCATGTGCGCTGCCTGATCGACGAGGCGGCGAATATCGGTCAGATCCCGAATCTGGAAAGGCTGATGGCGACGATCCGATCAAGAGAGATTTCCGCTTGCCTTGTTTTGCAGGCGCAGTCACAGCTAAAGGCTTTGTATAAGGATAACGCCGATACCATTATAGGGAATTGTGACAGCTCATTATTTCTCGGTGGCAAGGAGGAAACCACGCTGAAAAGCTGGAATTCCCTGCTTGGAAAGGAAACGATAGATTTGTATAACGAGAGCGTCACAAAGGGCAATCAGGAGAGCCGCGGGCAGAATTTTCAAAAGGTGGGCAAGGATTTGATGTCGATGGACGAGATCGCCGTTATGGACGGCGGCAAGTGCCTGTTGCAGATTCGCGGCGTGCGGCCGTTCCTTTCCGACAAATACGACATCACCAAACACCCATATTATAAGTATCTGTCGGACTACGATCCGAAGAACGCTTTTAACATAGAAGAATTTTTATCTACCCGCTTCAAGCCGAAAAAGGACGAGCGGTTTATCAATTACGAAATCAGCGCCGAGGATTTGGAGCGGTATTCGGAATAAGGAGGCTGTTGTTTGAGGATAAGGGATTCTCCCTCAAAAAAATAATATATTTACCGTTACCGCTGTTGTTATTTATTGAAATCACAGCGGTCATTTTTATTTCAGACACACAATTTCAAATAATCTAAATCAAATAGGAGGAATTTAATGGGCTTTTTTTCAAGCGCTGTCAATACGCTTCAAATTCTTGTTATCGCGCTGGGTGCGGGTCTCGGCGCGTGGGGCGTCGTTAATCTTTTGGAAGGCTACGGCAACGACAATCCCGGCGCGAATGCTCATGTACGGTAAGGAAGCAAGCAACCGAAAACAAGAGATAGACCGCCAGCACTACACTATTCCGAACCAAAGACCAAAAGATAAGCATTGTGGGAAAATCTAAACTTTTGG
>JAFUUV010000077.1 GCA_017471345.1 Ruminococcus sp. | reverse complement strand
TAATACTATTCTCTGATAGAAAGTAGACAACTTTCTATCAGAGAGAAAACGCTTGACGCGTTTTCCAATTGCGCAAAAGCGCAATTGCCGTCTTATACAATCTTGACGCGCCTACGGCGCTATTAAAAAGTAGAAAGTCTACTTTTTAATGAAGATTGGTATAAAAATAAACACAAGCAGCGAACGCGCCGATTACAAATACACTGTACCGTAATCAGACTTACGCGAAGAACGCTGCTTGTGTCGTTATGTATCATAAATGATTATATCAGATTTTAGAAATCAAGTCAAGCGGCCGGAGTGCTGAGCAATGTCGTCAACCAAAGCGGATAGGAATCGTTCGTACCATATGACGCCATTGGAGTGTGAAGGATTGTTTGTATGCCTTTATGGACACATTCCGGAAAGCGCATCATTTATGTTGAAAAAAGTATGTTCATCTTGACTTAAATCGGGCTGTTATGATAAAATAAAAATGTCAACTATTTTCGACAATTCCCTATCACCGTCATCGCTGTTGTCAAGAAGGAGAGTTAGCTATGAATATCACCACAAGCCGCAAGGATAACGAATGCACCCTGTTCATCGAAGGAAGAATTGACACCCTGACCGCGCCGGAGCTGGAACAGGTATTTGCCGAAAATGCCGAAACCTGCACAAAAATGATTTTCGACCTTTCCCAAACGGAGTATATTTCCTCTGCCGGTCTGCGCGTGATTTTGGTTGCCCATCGTGAGATGGAAAAGAAGGACGGTCTTGTCCTGAAAAATCTGAGTAAAAATGTCGCGAATATCATCAAAATGACAGGCTTTGGAAAATTTGTCAACATTGAATAAGCGGTGAATAAAAATGAAGCTGATTCATGAACTGATTACAGAACACGCCGCCGCATTTCCGGACAAAACGGCGCTTTCGGATGCATTCGGAGAAATGAGTTACCATGAGCTGACAGAAAAAAGCGCCGCCGCATCCGCCGTGCTTTCGGCGCTCGGCGTACAGGCAGGCGATGCCGTCGCGGTCTATGTTCCCTATGTCAAGGAAATCATGCTCGGCGCGATTGCCGCGCTGCGGACAGGATGTATTTTTGTCCCTCTTGACGAAGCATATCCGGAAAAGCGGCTGGAATACATCTTGGAGGACGCGCAGGCTGCCGCAATTTTGACCGTCCGAGACTTCTGGCAGCAAAAGCCGCTGCGTTGTCCGTCGGAAAAAGTCATTTTTTTAGACGAGCTCGCGCAAGACGCACCTACCGCGCCTGTTTGTCAAACACGCGGCGAAGACTCCCCCGCGATGCTGCTGTACACCTCCGGCACCACCGGAAAGCCCAAGGGCGTACTGCACTCCCATCGTGTTCTGCTGCACATCGCCGACTTTATCAAGGTGCACGACGACGCAATGCTGAACGCGTCCACACGCTCCGGCGTGATGTCAAGCTTCCCCTTTGTGGCGACGATGGTGTTTTTATTCGGACCGCTTCACTACGGCGGTACCGTTTGTATCGCGCCGAAAATCGCGCGCAGAGATATGGGATATCTGTATCAGTTTATCAGGGAAGCGCGCGTCACGCATATTTTTATGCCGTCCGGTCTTGCCGCGATTATGGCGGAGGACTACGACCTGAGCGGCGTATTTGTTTTTGCAGCCGGTGAAAAGCTGCGGAATTTTCAAGCCCTTGTCCCCGGGAACGTCCTCATCAATATGTACGGAAGCACCGAAACCAGCGCGATTATCTCAAAAAAAATCAAAGGAAACGAGGAACGCGTCTATGTCGGCAAGCCATACCGCAACACGACAGCAACGGTTGTTGATGACAGCCTCCATCCCGTTGAATCCGGTGTAGCCGGCGAGCTGCTTGTTTCCAATGACTATATGTCTCTCGGATACTACAAGCTGCCGGAACAGAGCGCGGAAAAATGGATTGAAAAAGACGGTGCGCGTTGGTTCCGCACCGGCGACAGAGCGGTGTGCACACCTCAGGGAGATATTGACATTCTCGGCAGAACCGATAACATGGTGAAGCTGCGCGGCTTCCGCATAGAAACAGGCGAGGTGGAAGCGCAGATTGCCAACGCCCTGACAAGAACCGGCAAAACAGAGGTTGGTCAGTTGGTGGTCGTCATCAAAAGCATGAACGGCACCGAGCATCTCTGCTGCTATTATGAAGCCAAGCGCGAGCTGGACAAAAAAGAAATGATGGCGGAAATCGCCGGCTACCTTGCGGAATATATGATTCCGGACGTGTGGGTGCGGATGGACGCGCTTCCGCGCAACCTGAACGGCAAGGTCATGCGCAAGGAGCTGCCGCAGCCAAAGAGAGAACGCCGCACCATCGGCGTACTGGACAGCGAAGTCGTGACGCGCGTGCTGATGACAGCGGCGGACGTGCTGGGAACCGATTACCTCATCGGTCCGGACGACAAATTCACGGAGCTGGGCGGCACCTCGCTCAACGCGATGGAATACGCGGTAGCGCTGCGCGAGCAGGGCATCAAAATCAGCGGCGCTCAGATTTTACAGTATAACCGGATCCGCAAAATCGCCGATATGGCGGAGGTTGCGTATGAACAGCTCTGGCCGCGTGAAGAATATTCACAAATTCGAAAAGACTTCGCCTCGCGGAATGAGCATATTGAAAAGGTGCTGCCGATTTCTTCCACGCAGGATGAAATGCTCTTTGAACAGATTATATACCCCGAATCGAGCATCTTCAAAACCGCCTTCTTTTTACAGGTTGACAGCCTCGTTTCCGAACCAAACCTGCGTCACGCGCTCAATATTGTCGCGAGAGAAAACGAGGAGCTGCGTTCGGCGATTGTTTTTCACAATGTCAGCGTCATTCAGCAGGTCATCACCGACCGCACAATTCCTCTGCAAATGATAGAAGCGGATTCGGGCAGCATCGAAGAATTAGAGGCGCTCCGTCAGCAAACGCTGAACACCCCCATTGACCTGCAATACGACAGTATGATGAAAATCCTCTGCGTACACGCCGAAGGCATGAGTTATTTGTTTTTTATGACACACTCCATTGCCATCAGCGATATGCTGCTCAGAAAATATATAACAAGGCTGATGGAAATACTGGCAAAGGAGTATCCCAACGACAGCTCCATCAGCGGATGGTATGAAATGCTGGAATTAGGGCGACAGCTGAACGGCGAAGAACAGGAAACAAAGCCTGCCGCCGCCAAAATGATTCCCGAGCTGTCAAAGGAAGCGCCGCCGGACATTTGCGTCTATTCGGAAAACGACGGTCCCAAGGTGGTCTTTGTACACACGGGCAACACCGGCAGCTCTGCCTATTACCGCTTAGCGGACAAAATCGCAGACAGGGTGTCCTTTGCCGTCATCGAACCGTATAACCTCTATCACCCCGAAACAGCCGTTTACGGCATCAGAAATATCGCGGCAAATTATATCCGCATTTTGAAGGCGTATCAGCCCGAGGGACCGTATATTCTCGGCGGTTGGTGCTACGGCGGCGTTGTGGCGCACGAAATGGCTTGCCAGTTAAGGGAGTCCGGCGAGGAAGTGCGGCACCTCTTTATGCTGGATTCGCACGCTCTCGGCAATCAGCGGCTCCGCGAGCTGTCCAAGGGGATGCTGTCCGAACTCAACGCGGAATACTTTGAAACCTGTCCCCTCTTTGCCGAGCTGCGCGAAAGCGGTATGCTGACGGCGATGGTGAATAACGCCGCCCATGTCTCGGAGGACTTGTATCACCATACTCCCTCCGTGTATCACGGCAGCGTCACCTATTTCAAGCCCGATCAGGTTCCGGTAGGCGTCACGGGCGATAATCTCAGGTATTGGAACGATATGATGAAATACGAAGCCGGCAACTTCGAGAACTACTGTGATACCGATAAGCTGCTGGTCATTCATACACCGCATGAGCACGATTTAATGATGGATGATGATTCGCTCGCGATTATTGTTCCTCAGTTTTTCAAAAGCCTTGGCATGGCGCCAAATGCCGATTAGCCTGAATACGCCAACAGATACCTTTTGTATGACACAACACAACCCCCGAAAACCAGTGTTTTTCTGATTTCGGGGGTTGTGTAATATGTATGATTTTCGTTTTCAAAGCATTTCGTTTACCGCGCCACAACAATTGTCAGCATGACAAGATCTGTCTCGCCCGTATTGATAATGGTATGCTCCGAGCCCTTCGGACAGATATGCATCATTCCTGCCGAGAGGTGCTCTTCCGCGCCATCGCAGATGGCCTTGCCTGTTCCCGAAAGGATATAATTCATATCATCGCCTGAATTTTGCGTATGCAAGCCAATACTGCCGCCGGCATGGAGCACGGTCGGGATAATCCGGTACTTTTCATCGTGATACATTCGCACTGTCATGTTTCCCGTACCGTTATTCATGCCGGGCATCGTGACAGCATTCAGTTGGTTAAAATCAATCAACATCTGTTTTCCTTCTCACAAGTTCCATTTCCCCGCAATCATCAAAACAAAACGGCAAGACTCCGCGTATGAGCTGTAAAGACCGTTGTTGTTTTCAAATTGATTTCGGTTATTTTTTTCGTTTGGGAGCGGGAAGCTCATCGACCATCGCGTTCAGCAAGGCTGCCATAAACTCCCTGTCCTCCATATTTTCCGCCAAAAGCATTTCCTTTGCTCCCGGATAAGGCAATTCAAGCGGGGCGTCGGGCATCAGCGCTTTAGCGGATTTCGTCGGCTTTACAAGAAAGCGGTTGTCGTAAATGCCGCCGAACACCTTTCCCTTGTAATACAGCACATACTCCCCCATCATGGCACGGTATGAAATACCGTCCAATCCGCTGAGCTGCTCTAACACGTAGCACAGATATTCCTTTGTCGATGACATTTTTCACCTATCCTTAACCATTTCCCAGTTCGACTTCCTCAATCTCATCCTGCGAAGCTTCCTTCAGCGAGTACGTGTCAAACGCCGCTTCTCTCGGGAGCTGGATTTCGATTCTGTCCATTTTCTGCAACAAGCATTCTCCTGCTCCCATGGATACCTCAAAGACGTGACCGCCGAGCTTTCTGTCCTCCGAAAGAAAGTGCATATGCCAGCCTGCCGCGTTGATGCCATCCATGTAATCCGGATAATACACGCACACCAGCGTTCCGTACAGGCGCTCAAAGCAAAAGTCCTTCTGTGTTTTGGAAAGGATATCCTTCAAAGAAACATGGTGTGAGCGATAAGGCGCTCCGGCACGGGCGTGAATGGTGTCAAACCATCCGTCTATCCGCGCGATATGAATACTGTTCAGTCCAAAGTCCTCTTCAATTTTCAAGGTGAGCTCCAGTTTGATGGAGGCGATATCCTTCATGTCACCGATTGGAAATCTTCTGCCGTCCTTCACAAAGCCTGCCACCGCAAAAGGCACTCCTGCGGCATCCTCCGAGCACACAATACTTCCGTCCGGCTTTGCCTGATGACAGACGCCGTCCAGGATAATCATCTCACCGTCTACGTTTTCAAATGTGCCGAGTCCCGTATCGCCGTGCGCAAGCAGCTCCTGCACCGTCACAACCGGTCTGGTGTAGCCGAGGGCTAATGCCTGCAACGTGGAAACCTGATAAATCTTATTGGATTTCATTTGCTTTTCCTCCCGATATCATTGATAAGAGTTTTTGCTATGAAACAATTTTACCATATTTCCTTAAAGGTTGCAATATATATTTGTTGGATTTTTATTTCAATCAGACAAAACGACCTCCGAAAAACAGATATCCTGTCTGCGTTTCAAAGGTCGCTTGATAGGCTTTTTCAATTTTCAGGCTCAGAGGGCTAATTTTATTTCGGAATTATATCACATATGAATCGTCAGCGCGTCGCCGCGGTTAAAAAGTGTTTGCGCGGAGTAGGCGTTCGCTGCCGCCTCGCTGAGTATCATGACATCAAATCTGCCCAGCTCTGCCTTTGAAAGCAGCATCACGGCGGGTTCTTCCCGTATCACCATCTGGTTTTCGGGAAGCCGCGCTTGGTATTGACGCGCCACGTCTATGCCCTCCGCATCCGCCTGCGCCACCTTGCAGACAATATCCTCCATAATCAGCGGAACATTTTCGTCAAAGGAGAAAAATTTTTCCCAATCGGCGGTGGTGCCTGTTTTGTCATGGAGCTCACGGTTGATGACCACTACCCATTTACCGTTCATATCCTCCGCCGAAATGCTTTGCGCAGTAGCGCCGGAAACCGCGTCGGGACTGCGATTGCCGAGCGTCACGGCGCCTGCGGCGTACAGACAGCCGAACACCAACGCGGCGGTTATCAGCACCGAAAGAAGCCGCAGACACCAGCGAATGCCTGTTTTCATTCCTTTCCTCCCCGAAGATTATTCCGCTGCCTTATCCAGCGCGTCAAGCACAGCGTCGGTAAACTGATTGTAGGAATAGGTCGCGCCGGAAATACTGTCAACTTCCCCGGGATCCGACTTGCCGATAATTGCCTTGGCGTATTCCTCGCTGCCTTTGATTGCTTTCTGCGCCTTGTTGTAGTAGTCCTGATTTTTGATTTCACCGTCGATTTTGCCGTATGCATCGTCCTTCAGCGTACCGTTTTCCTCGTAGGTTTTGAATTCGCAGGCGGTGATTTTGTTGTCCTGCACGGTGATGGTCACCTCGCCGTAGCCGTTGCCGTTGCCTTCCTCGTCGCCGCTGTAGACAGCGCTTTTTCCTGTATAGGTTCCGTCCTTATAGGAACGGTTCGCGCTGCCGCCACAGCCGCACAAAGCTGTGCCGAGCATCAGCGCGCACGCCACAGCTGCCAGAATCTTTCTCATATTCTTACTCCTCAAAGCTCTCGTTAATGATTTCTTTTACCGGTCTGCCATGCTCCAGCACAACCGTTCTTTGCGCGACCTCGGCAACCTCGGGGTCATGCGTCACGACAATCAGTGTGGTTCCCTCGCGGTGAAGCTGGCGAAACAGGTCTATCACGATGTTCTCATTCGCTTCATCAAGATTGCCCGTCGGCTCGTCCGCAAGCACAATTTCGGGGTGGTTAATCAGGGCGCGCGCGATGCAGACACGCTGCTGCTCTCCGCCGGAAAGCTGGCTGGGCAGGTGCTTTGCCCTGTCCTTAAGACCGACGCGCTCCAGCGCCTCGAGCGCTTCCTTCTCGTCCGGCATACTGTGATAATACTGCGATACCATGACATTTTCTACCGCCGTCAGATAGTTGACAAGGTGGAACTGCTGAAAAATCAAACCGATTTTGTCGCGGCGGATTTCCGTCAGTTTTTTGCTGCTCTCCTTAGAGATATCAACGCCATCTAAAATCACCTCACCCAAGGAGGGCTTATCCATACAACCGATGATATTCATCATCGTGGATTTTCCCGAGCCGGAAGGTCCCATAATCGCCAGCCACTCGCCGTTTTCGACCGTCAGACTGACATTGTCAAGCGCTTTGAGCGGACCGTAGATTTTTGATACGTTTTTTAATTCCAATAAACTCATATTACTCCCCTTTCAAAACAAGCGCCGGATCAACGTCCGTGGCGCTGCGGACAGGCAGCAGGCAAGACAGACCGGTGACCAGTACCGAAACCACAACCGTGACGGGAATCAACAGCCAACGGAATTGAATGGAGCTGTTAAAGACATTCATGCTGACTGCCTGCGCAAAGATAAATCCGAACACGGAGCCCAATAAGCCGCCGATGCCTCCGAGCAACAGACCTTCGCCCATAAATTCAACAATAATACTCTTGTTGGAAGCGCCCAGCGCCTTGCGCAAGCCGACCTCCTTGCGGCGCTCTGTGACAACCGCCATCATCGTCGTGGCTACGCATATCATCGTCAGAAGCAACACGATGACTGTGACAAGCAGTACCAACGCCTGCAATTTGGAAAGCACGGTATTTTCCGACTGGGTGACACGCTTGACCAGCCTGGCGGAAACGCCGTCTGTATGTTGCGAAATGTCATCGGCATAGGTTTTCAGCTCGTTTTGCGACGCGGTAACGCTCAGCTCCGCCATATCAAAGCAATCAGCTTTGCCGGTAAGCGCTTCCATATCCTCTATAGAAATGAAGAAATATTTTTCCTCGTTGCCGCCTGTATCCAAAATACCGGCGACATGAAACGCCGCGCTGTTCTGGTTGCGTTCGGTGTTTGCCGCTTCATCCGCCGTAGCGGGAGTTTTGTCCAAATCATAGGTCAGCGTCACCTCATCGCCGACATTCAGCGCAAGCGTCTGCGCCGTTTCTTTGCCGACAAGCGCTTCGCCCACTCCTGACGGCCAAGCGCCGTCTACGCGCCAGTAAGGGGAGGTTTTCGCGGCACCGTCAAAATCAGTCGCCGCCGCCATCATCGGGCGTTCGTTGACCGTGATGTTTTCATATCGGTACGGCGCGTAGCCGACCAACTGCTTTTCTGCAATCCTGTTTTTTGCCTGTTGGAGAGAATCGCCGCTGAGCTCTCCGCCGTTTGAGGGCATAAAAATCATATTCGCGCCGTAGCTGCGGAACTGCTCACCCATCTGACGCGGAACATCATCATAAATTGTTACCAAGCCCGAAAGAATGGTGGCGCCGACCGCGATCGCCAACAGGGCAACCAGCATACGGGAACGCCGTCTGAGCAGCGACGCGGTTATCATGCGCAAAAACATCTTTTTCTTTTTCATGCTTCTCCCCCCTTATCTTCCGTGCAGAACTTCCGCAGGACGAAGTCTGAGCAGCATACGGATTGCCGGAATACTGCCTGCGAGTGTAACAATGATGATGAGCACGGCAACAAGCGGAATCACCATCGGTTTCATCTCAATAGCGGACGCGAATACGGTATGACCGATAATCTGCGCGAAGCCATAGCCCATAAAATAGCCGGCAACGCCGCCGACAATGGCGGTCAGCATAATTTCTGTCAGAACAATTCCCGAGATACGGCTGTCTCTCGCGCCGATGGCTTTCAGCAAACCGATTTCATTGCTGCGCTCCATCACGCTCGCGGTGACCAGATTAGAAATGCCGAGAGCCGATCCGAACAGGCTGAGAATGGTAATCAGAATCATCAGCAGTCGGGTTTTGTCGAGAATGGTGCCCTCGGATTCCGCCACCTGCCTGACAGCGGAAGCCACGGAATCGGGAATCGCCTCCTGAATCTGATAGCAAATGGAGCTGACATACGCAGTGCAGTACCATGTTTCGTAATCGGCAGGCGACAACGCGCCGGGACCTTTTGTCGCCGCTTTGCGCGCAAGCTCATTGTCGGGGGTGGTCAGAGCGCTGACCTCGATGCTGTCAATCAATCCCTGACAATCCGCAAGCATCTGCGCAACGGGAAGAAGTGTAAAGAGCTGCTCGTCCTCATCGCCGCCCGCGTCGTAAACGCCGGCAATTTGCAGCGCTTGGCTGCCCTTTGCGGTGTTCACTTCCAGCGTATCCCCTGTTTCAACGCCCAGACGGGCGGCAAGCGCGGAGCCGATGAGCGCGCCGTTGGCAGGGATGCTCTCCTTCTGTTCGTCAAGCCACTGCCCGTTTTTGATTTCCCACCAGGAGCGCAGGCTGTGAATTCCGGCGTCGAGCTCCTCTCCGGTATTCAGGGCAAGGTGGTGGTTGAACCATGTGCCCGTCAGCTTGGCGGTGCTGCCGTCTCCGAGGGTGACAACGGTGTTGACGAAGGGCGTAAAATCAAGAATATTGAAGCCCCAGAAGATGGTTTTAATCTTGCCCAAATCCTCTTCCTTCAGATGCGCGACGCTTTCGCCGCCGTCGTCCAAATCATACAAGGAATCTAGCACAGAGTTTTCCTTCGGCACTACGGTGATATTGGCGCCATATGCCTTGAGCTCCTGATTGACCTTGTCGCCGACATCCAGCATAATGTTCAGCATCGCCGTCGCCAAAGAAGAGCCGAGCGCGATAGTGACGGCAATCATAATCATCTTGGATTTTTGTCGGAACAGCGCTCCTTTGATCATTCTGAAAAACATAGCTACCTCTACTTAAACTTTCTTTCATGCAGCACCAAGCCCTCAATCGGTACGATGATTCTGCCGTCTTTGACCTCATAATCAATGACAATCGGGTTGCAGCCTCCCTTGAAGCCGATGGTGTTAATATTCATCACAACGTCGCAGCGCTTGCAGACAATCTGTCCCTCGCGCTCAAAATAGCCTGCCTCACCGCAAATGTCACACGCGTCCAGTCCCACGCCGTAAGAGCTGGAATTGGGCTTTTTAATGACAATAAAACGAATCTCCACACCCTTATCGGTGTTGTAGGCAAAACGGTGCAGGTGACCGTCGTCCACCTGTGAAAAATCGACGTACAGATTGTCATTGTCCATCTCGCACTGCTCAACAGGCGCTTCTACCGGCTTTTTGTTGTTGATGGCGTGCACGACCGTCAGATTGACTGTTCCCAGGATCGCGCAGGCAAGCACCACGCACGCCCAGCGGCGGATGTTGCGCATAGCGGCACGCAGCTTTCGCTTTTGTGCGGGATTATCATATTCGCCGCGCACGTGAAGGTTGCGGACAAACTGAATCACTGCCAACAGCGCGACACAAGCCATCGCGCCGAAAATAAACAAATCCTGGTGATTGTTGACAAATTGTAAAATCGGGAACACGAGCTTGAACAAATCCCTGTCGCGGTTCTGACGGATGATTTGCAGCTGCAGCATGAGCTGGAGCCATCTTCCCAAAACGCTGAACGCGCCGACAAACACCGCTAAATCGATAAAAATAACACTGAGCGCGTCCGATGCTTTTTTGACGGTTTTGTACGCGGCGATACACATGACAAGCACCAGCGCAAACCCAAGGAGCAGACCGATCAAGCGGTAGAGAAAATCCGTTGAAAATACCGAATTACCCTGCAAGTCGAAATTGAACGGATAGGCAAGCACGTTGGGCAAGCCGTTGACAACGGCGGTAAAGGTAACGACCACCGCGGCTGCTGTTACCGGATACCGAGACAGCCTTCGCCACCGTCTGACAGCCAACCACAGGACAGTGAGCAAAATCAACACGAGCGAAGCAATGACCAGGATACTGAGCAGGACATATGTAAAGCTGTTCCAGAACGGCAGCTTCAAATCGCGGTTGGTATTCTTCAGAATGGCGACAAAAACAGACGAAGCGACGGCAAAACCACCGCCCGACAAAAAGATGATTCCGCAGGTTTTGCCCAGCTTGCATCTGACAAAAGCGTAGAGCATACCGACGATAACCGACGTTATCATTAAATCAAGGGTAAGTTGTTCAAAAAACTTTAACATGGATTCTTCCTCTGATGATGTGTACCTTTCCGAGAGTTTAATTCTTATTGAGAAATAAGTGCTAAACTCTCAAAAAGGGGTAATGGCAGCCTCCTGTCGCGGAGGCTGCCTGTACGAAAAGATGATTGGTTCAATCAGACCTTAACGGGACCTGTGTACTCCCATGTTTTGGTGACGGAGAGAGGTTCGCCGTTCTTGAAGTAATCTTCAAAGGTACCGCCGGGGCCTGTGAGGGCATCGCTGTGGATGAGATAATCGTTGTCGGCAGGGCTGTGAATGGTGATGGTCAGCTCATAGGTGCCGGCATCGGGAAGCTTGATATTCGCGCCGTAGTGCGGTCCGTCGGAAGCAGCCATTTCCATAAAGGTACCCTCTGCTTTGACCTCGTCGCCCGCGGCGACTTTGTAATCAACGGTAAGGTAAGGCACCCAGGAACCAAGCTCATAGCCGAGGGTGTTCTCCAAAGCGGAGATGTCAGCCTCAAGGTGAATATCATAATCCTCCGCTTTCTGCTCCTTGATGGTAGCGCCTGCGGTCATGGGAACCGCCTGGAAGAATACAGCGGAAACATTCATAAAGCCGACCTTTTCATCCTCGAAAATCGGATACTCGGTAAAGCCCGCGTCGTCGGCTGTATCAGCTTCCGAGGTGGCGTCAGCCTTGGCGGCTTCGGTTGCCTTTGCCGCTTCGGTAGCGGAGGTATCTGTCTTGGACGAGCTCGATGAGTTGCTGTTGCCACAGCCCGAAAGAGCGGCTGTTGCGGTTACCGCCATGGCAGCGGCACAAAGGATTGCTAAAATTTTCTTCATTTCTACATGACTCCTTTTGAAATGTATTATTTTGAATATACCCTCTCAAAACGATACGGTATAGATTCAACTGTTTTTCTCGGCGGCGATTTGCGCCTTGAGTTTTTTGTTTTCGAGATGCTGTTTGATGAACAGATAAACGGTGACGCACAACAAAATGAACTGCGGCACAACGGTTTCTGTGTGCGGATAAATGCCGAAAATATCGAGGAAATCGTTGGTGGGTATCGTCTCAATCAACGGCGTGACGCCCTGAATACGGAGCACCAGCTCAAAGCTGCCCTCCATCAGCTCCTTGATACCGGCGCCGAGGAAGGAAATCGCCATAATCGCCATCAGGATACTCGTCGCGAGGAAGAACGGCTTGAGAGGAAGCTTGACGGAGAAGAAACGAATCGCGATGAAGATTGCCGCCAAAACGACAACCGCGACCACGACGCCCAGCCACAGCCAGCCGACGCCGTCGCCCTCCTGCGCGTCGGTAATAATCTGCTGATAAAACAGGATGACCTCCGCGCCCTCACGGAATACCGCAAGAAAAGCGGTGAAGCCGAGCGCAATCATGCTGCCGCGTGAAACGGAGCTTTCGACCTTTTTATCCAAATACTTCTGCCATACCTCGGATTCGGATTTGTGCAGCATCCAATTGCTGACATAGAAAAGCACCGCGACGGCAATCAATGCCGTGATGCCCTCGACCAACTCCTGGTTGGCGCCGCCGTTTGTCGCGTTGGCGTTTTTGATGGCACTGAGCAGAAACGCCGCGCCGAAGCTCAGCGCAATGGCAAACACCGAACCGATATATACCGCGCGTACCTGCTTTTTGTTGCCGGACTTAATCAAGTAGGCGATGATGCCGCCGATGACCAGAATGGCTTCAATGCCCTCGCGGAGCAAAATAACGAAAGCCTGTACAAAAACCGCGCCTGCGCTGCCGGCGCCGCTGACCTCGTCAGTGACCTTATCCTCGGCAAGAACCGTACCGGTAAGCTTGGTATAATTTTCGGCAAAGGCTTTGTCATCCACATATTTCCGCACAAAGGCTTCGCTGATATCGCTGAGCTTGGGCGCGTCCTCATACAAATCCTTCATCAGATTGTCCGCCGCTTTGTCATAATCGGCAAGGGAATTGGACTTCGCCGCCTGGCGTAAGTCACGGTAGTAAAACTCCACCTCGTTTTTGCGTGAACCGGAAATCCGCGCCATGGTCTGGCGTTCAAAGCCGCAGACCTCGTAGTAGCCATAGTAAGCGTCCTGCGCGCATTTGTAGGCGGCGTCCAGATTGCCGTCCGTAAGATTTTGTCTGCCGGCGTCAACCACCTTTTCAATCGCGTAGGCAACCTCGTTCATGTTTGTCTTTTCGCTGTCGGGAAAATAGACAGGCTTCGCTTCCTTCCATGTTCCGTAATGGGCTGTTTCTTCCGCCGCAAACGCCTGCATCGGCAAAACCGACGCAAAAACAACGAATACGAGCAGAATGACCGCAAAAAATTTTTTGTGTGAATCCGTCACGCGTTTCACACCGTTCACCTCCATAGTTAGTCGTAGCTAACTCTCTTCCTTAAAATAAAACCGCCTTTTCACGGTTTGTAATATTTTCTTGCTATTTATGGTAAAGCGGTTTAACTGACGGTTAACTGCCGCTAACCACGTCGCAAAAAAATAAGGCATTCATACCGTTAGATACTATATCACACAGTTTTCCCTTTGTCAAGCGGTTTTTTGACTTTTTCATTTTTCTGTTTGTCACGGAGAAAAAGCGTTACTTCCCTTTCTTCATGACAAACAGAAGGATATTTTATATTTTTTCCAAGCTGCCGCCGTCCATTTTCATAACAATATCCGCATAGTTTCTCGCGTCCGCCTCATGCGTGAATAGCAGCACTGCGGTGCCTTTTGCCGCTTCATCGCGCAGAAGCCGCAGCACGACACGGGTGTTTTCGTCATCCAAGTCGCCCGTGGGTTCATCACACAGCAAAATCTCCGGACGGTTCATCAAAGCGCGCGCAATTGCCATACGCCGCTGCTCTCCGCCGGACAGCTCGCGTGGCATGACATCTCGCAAGGACGCGATACCGAACGATTGCAGCAACGCTTCGGCGCGTTTTTCCTGCTCGTCGCTGCTCCTTCCGCCTATCAGCGAGGGCAGAAGGACATTCTCCAGCACAGTCAGGTTGCCGAGCGCTGCCGCTCCCTGTGGGACAATGCCGATATGTTGGTTTCTGAAGGCGGACAGTTCCTTATCCGGCATAGCATATATATCCGTTTCGCCGCACAAAACCTTTCCTTCACTTGGCTGCAGCAAACCGCCGAGCAGGTTCAGCAGCGTAGTTTTGCCGCTGCCTGAACGGCCGTAGACCGCTGTCAGCTTTCCTGCTTCTATGCAGAGGTCGATGGATTTTACCGCGTAAAACCAGTTGGCTCCGCCCTTGCTCCGGTTATATTTTTTACTGATGTTACTCGCTGTCAGATTCATTCATTCTCTCCCCTGAGCACCAGACCTGCGTCAATCTTGCTGATTTTATACGCCGAAACCGCTGAGGTCAGCGCACCCGCCGCCATCGTCACCAACAACGTAATCAGGGCGGTCAGCAGCATGACGGACGGTTGAGGCAGCAAAAACGGCAGTCCGATGCTTTGCTCAATCAGTCCGTTGAACAAAAGCGTCAGCAGCACGGTGATGATAATGCCGCACACACCACCGACGAGCGTCACAAGCGCGTTCTCTGTCAGGACAAAGCCTGCTATCCTCGCGCGCGACACACCAAGCACGCGCAGTACGGCAAATTCGCGGCGACGTTCGTTCATCATCATGGTAAAGGCAATCGCCATGATGATAACCGACAACACCCAAACCGCAGCCATCAGCACACTGATCATTCCCGACACGCCCGAAAGACTGTCCGCGACATCGAAAATCATATTTTGTGTGCGTATCGCCTTGACCTGCCGCACATACAGGTTGATGTTTCCGACAACGCTGTCGATATCATAGCCGTCCATCACCTTTATCAATACAGACGAAACCACCTTCTCGGGGTCAATGGCACGTTCCTGATTGGGGTTTTTTGCGTTGTGCGCTAAAATCAGCTCTTTCATGGTTGCGGTATTGACATACATCGCACTGTCGAGCTCGGTACCGGTTTTTTCCAGCACTGCCCTCACATGAAGCGTTTTGCCGTAAATTTCAATTGTCATATCCGCGTTCGGCGTCACATCGCTGCCCACCACCGCGTCATATTCCGAAAGCTCTGTGGAGTAACTTTTGGCAATCCACGGCTGCACGGAAAAATCGGTTTCGGGATCAAACCCGATGATTTGCAGACGCGCGGAGCAACAGGACGCCTTCGCGGAGGCAAGGTAAAACTGCGCGGTAATTTTGTCAATTCCCTCGATTTCGTTCTTGATTTCCTCATAGTATTTCGCGTCCATATAAAACTGCCCGGGCTTGCCCTGAATGATGACAGAGTCGTAGCTCACCTTTGAGGCAGCGGAATACGGCACAACGACAATATCCGCGCCGAGCCGTGCCGAAAGGCTTTCCAAGCCGTTGGAGAGACTCATCACCATCAGCGAACCGCCAAAGGCGGAAAAAGCGAGGAACGCGGCGATAATCATCAGTGCCGCCGAACGAAGGGGTTTTTTCAGGATACTGCGGACAGGAAGTCCGTAAACAGAACGCATCATGATTTCTTTTTCCGTTTCAAATGCAGAATTGCCGCTATGATAGAAATTGCCGCTGTCAGCGCAGCAAACAATATTGTAAAGGGCTGCAGCGCCAAACGGCAGTGCATCTGCGGCATCTTGCAAAGCGGAATCAAGACCGACGGCGTGAGCGCGGTCAGCACAGCGGCAAACGCCGCGGCGATACAAACACCGCCCTTGACTTTTTGATCCGGAACCAACAGCGCGGTCAGTGACAGCACCGTCAGCAAACCGCCCAGCGCTGTCACCATCACCTGCGCGTAGTGGCAGGACATGATGTTGCCCTCGTCTGAAACCGGACAGGCGGCAAAGAATGTAAATGAACCCAAAAGGATGACAAGACTGAATATTGTCATCACCATTTCGGGAATGACTGTTTTGATTTTCATGTATAACCCTCCCTAAAATAGTTAGTCTTTGCTAACCAACAAGGATACAACTACTCCTTGATGTTTCCGAAGGGTGTTTTCCGAATGAAGGTCAGGTAATGACGCAAATCAATCAGGGCATCCAGGGTTTTCTCGCTGATGCCGTGGGCAATTTGTCCGGCGTCCGCTTGTGCCGTTTCCTTGTCAACGCCGATATCTGTCAGCAAACCGAAAATAACGTCATTCCGCTCAATCACATAACGCGCGATTTGTTCGCCCTTTTCCGTCAATTCAATGGCACGGTCGGGCTTGATGGTCAGATAGCCTGCCGCCTCCATCTCTCTGAGCGCGACGGAAACCGTTGGCTTTGTCACGCCAAGCTCGCGCGCGATATACGCGCCGCGTACCATTCCCTGTTCCCGAAGCCGGTAAATCACCCGCATATAATCTTCAACCCGCTGATTTCTCTCCATGACTGTTCCCCTTGGAAATTTAGTTAGCCCAAGCTAACTTTTGCGTAAATTTCAAAGTCAGGCTTTCACGCCTGACTTTGGTACTATTATAGCTGTCGATTTTCATTTTGTCAAGACTGTATTTACGTCATTCCCGATTAGCGTGTACTTCGCGAAGCTTCAGACGCAGCCTTTACCGGATGGCTTGCAGGAAGGTATTGAAATACGCGCTTTTGTTGACGTCGGTCACCAAAGTGACATTGTAGTCAAAATTATTTTTCACCAAATCATAGGTGAAACCCTTTTTATAGAAAATCACCTGCGAGTAAGTCTCATTTTTTTCGGTAATGCAGCTGGCATGAGTGTCGATGACGGCATTGACAAAATCGGGGTACAGGGCGCACATCATCGCCAGCGCGTCGCAGTTCATGACTGTTTCGCTGCCGTTGCTTTTATAAAACTCGCGGATTTTCCCAAAAGACTTCGAGACAAATCTGCCCGTCTCATTCAGCGCCTCTAACGCTTCGAACTGCGCGTCTGTCCATGCTGCCTCGCCGTCGCACATATCCAGTCCGACAACCGTGACGGGCAAATCCGCGTCAAGCATCAGCTTGTATGCGTCGGCGTCGGCATACACATTGAACTCCGCGACGGGAGAAGCGTTGCCGGGGCCGAGTCCGGTGGTTCCCATTGACCAGATTCTCTTGACCTTCTTCATGTCGTCCGGCGCCTTCTGAATCGCCTTAGCGATATTTGTTGCCGGTCCGAGCGCGATAATCTCCACCTCATTTGGGTTGTTTCTGACCGTATCAAGGATAAAATCAACCGCGTCGCCCTTCTCGGCTTGTTTTTTGGGATGGATTAAATCGGCGTCGCCCATGCCGTCAGTGCCAAACACGCTGAACGCGGTTTTTACCGTACCGTTAAAGGTTTCCTCGGCGCCCTTATAGACCGGCGCATCACATCCGGCGATTTCCAATGCCGCAAGGGCGTTTTGGGTGCTCTGCTCCAGATTGACATTGCCGACCAGAACCGTTACGCCGAGAATTTCAACATTTTCCTGCTTTGCCGCCAATATCAGTGCCGACGCGTCATCCGCGCCTGTATCGGTGTCAATAATCACTTTTCTGTGCTCACCGGATGCCTTCGCAAGCTGAGCGACGGTGGTTGCTTGTACAGCAGCTGCGCTTTGCTGTGTCTCGGGTTGGTTACCGCAGGCACACAGCGACGCGCAGACAGCAGCCGCCAATACGGCGCCAAACAGACGTTTTACATACTTTTTCACATACATTACCCCTTTACTGTTTTTACAGGCGTCAGAATCCATCTCACAATCTGTCAGCAAGATTCATCATAACACATATTTCCGCCGATGTCTATAAGGCAGCTGTAAAAAGGTGTCAATCCAAACGCGCAATCCGCACACTTGAATCACTTGAATTGTGCGGTATTGACTTGAAATATTCGCTTATTTGCGTTATACTTAGGTGAGATAACCTGAAAGGAGCAGCCGATATGGAACTGATACAGAGTTTTTCAATCGATCACACAAAAATTATTCCCGGAATTTTTACCAGCCGTGTAGACAAGATAGACAACGGCACGGTGACAACCTATGATATCCGGCTGAAAAAGCCAAACAGAGAGCCGGTGATTGACGTCGCGGCGATGCACTCGCTCGAGCACATCATCGCCACCTATCTCAGAAACGACGCCGAGTGGAAGGATGAAATTATCTACTGGGGACCGATGGGATGCCTGACAGGCTTTTATTTGATTCTCAAGGGCAGCCGTCCGTCACATGAAATCTACGACTTAATCTTGGCGGCGTTTCACGCTGTCGCAAACGCGGAGGAGGTTCCCGGCGCGACACCGGAAAACTGCGGTCACTATCTGATGCACAATCTGCGAATGGCAAAATGGTACGCGTCGGAATTTGCGGCGTATCTGACGACAAACGCGGACAATCCGGAGATTTTCAACTACCCGAAAAAAGAAAGACTTGTCACGGACGAAGGTATGCATTTCTTCGACTCGTAAAAGAACACGTCCGAACAGATTCAGGCAACAATCAATACAGGAGGCTT
>JAFUUV010000013.1 GCA_017471345.1 Ruminococcus sp. | reverse complement strand
TTCTCTGATAGAAAGTTGTCAACTTTCTATCAGAGAATAGTCTTAGACACTGGACAAATACAAGATTATAGGGTATAATATTGTCAAAAGTCATTGAAAAGTGGCAGCATACGCAAATAAAAATTGTTAAATTTTTATCAAATATACAGTGAGGTGACGGTGCGTGAAGTGGAACAACTGTACGCCGGAGGAAGCGCAGGAGGCGTATGACTACGCGAAATCGCGCTACCAAAACGCGGCGGAGGAATATCTCAGCAACAAAAAGAAGCTTGACGCGTTTTACGGCGCGCGCGGCGGACTTTCGGCACAGACCGCGTCTGTGCGCGGCGACAAGCTCAATTTCGAAAAGCGGATTGAGGAAATCGGCGACATCCTGACGCTGCTCTCGGACGGCGGCAAGGTGGACGAAGCGGTCGGGCAGGCAAACGCGGCGGCAAAGGTTGCCGAAGCGGCAATGGCGCAGTCGATTGTGTGCAGCGGCGTCAACAGTCCGTCGCTCGCGTCGATTTTCCGCTGTCCGACCGTCAGCGAAAACACCCACTCCGTGACGGCACGCGACGAGCTGAGAAAAGAGAAAAACCGGCTGGAGCAGGCGCTCGCGGATATCAACGCCAAGCTCAACGCGCTCGAGCTGGAGCTGCAGCAGATGACCGGTCAGATGAACGCGCTCGCGTCCATGCAAAACGACCTCTCGCGGACAATGCACGCGTGCTCCTACGAAATGAACCATTACAAAAAATATACCTGAGCATCCATCGGGACGGCATTCCCGACGGATATGTTTACGAAAACAACGCGCGAAGGCGGTGAGGACAGTTGCGCATTGAAATTAAAAGTCAGATAAAAATCGGCGGCGCTCAGTTGGACATTCCCGGGATGCTCAACGAGGTCGGCATCAAGCTGATGGAAAAGAGCAACGACAAGGTGAAAAAAGCCTTTGTCGCGGTCAAGTCCGAAATCTACGAGATGGACGGCGGCGTCGGCAGCCTGCAAACCGCAGTGGACGCATTGGAAGCGCGGGTGGAAAAGGTCGAGGCAGTCAAAATGGAGAAGGTCGAACGCGCCTCTCAGGGACTCGGCGCTTTTCTGCTGCACTGCCAGCAGACAGACCGGCGTGTTTCGCAGGTCATCGCGCTGGAGAACAGCAAGTTCTACGAAGCGAATCCGTGGGCAATTCCGCCGCCTCCGCCGCGCAAGAAAAAGTGGTACGAAAAGCTGTGGGACGGCATCAAGGCGGTCGGCAAGGCGATTGTCGGCGCGGTCAAAAAGGCGGTTGACTGGATTGTTGACACCGCCAAAAAGGCGTGGAACGCCACCAAGAGCTTCTTCAAGAAGCACTGGAAGGCGATCGTCAAAATCCTTGCCGGCGCCGTTCTGATTGCCGGACTGGCGGCGCTGTCGGTCTTTACCGGCGGCGCGGCGGCACCTCTGTTCGCGGTGGCGGCAAAGGCGGCGCTGACCTGCGCCCTGACGAGCACGGCGATATCCGTTGTGTCGGGCGTCGCGGCAGGAAAGTCCTTCGGCGAAATTTTCGACGCCGGCGCCAACGCCTTTATGATTGGCGCGGTCACCGGCGCGGTGTCCGGCTTTGCCGGAGCGGCAGGCGGCGCGGTGGCGTCGGCAACCGGCTCCGAGATACTCGGAGAGCTGGCGCAGACCGGCTTGAACGCCGCCGGCAAGCTGCTTGCCGAGGGCGCGTCGTATCTGATTGACCACGACGGCTCGCTGGGCGGCTTTATGAATCAGACGGGCTACGGCATCCTCTCCTCCCTCGGCGGCAGCGCCCTGTCGGCGGTCGGCAGCTACCTTGCCGGATACGGCAGCGAGCTGCTCGGCGGCGTCTTTGACGGACTCAAGGACAGCCAGTTAGCGCACGCCTTTACCGACGCGTATGAGTGGTGCCAAAACCAGCTGCCCACGCTGACCGGCGTGGTGACCAACGCCGTCAAGGGCGTGGCAGGCAGCCTGTCGTGGGGCGACCTCGCCAAGTTAGGCAATCCGGCGGCGTTCGCCAAAAGCATCGGCTCCAGCCTCATCAGCAACATCGCCGGTCAGGCGACCGGCGCGATGGGCGACTTCCTGACCAACGACGTCAACAACATCACCGGCGGCTTGGTCAGCGACGTGACGGACGCCATCGGCGGCGTAGCGGACGGCATCCGTGACAGCGCCTTCGGACAGGCGGTCAGCGGCGTGTATGACGAGGTGACCGGCGTGATTGACGGCGTGAAGGACACCCTTTCCGGTGCTTACGACACCGCCACCGGCATGGTCAACGACGCGATTGGCTCGGTCAGCGGCATCATCGGCGACGTCAGCAGCGCCATCGGCGGCGTGCAAACGCAGATTGAGGGCTTTGTCGGCAGCATCGGCGACCAGTTCAAGGGCGTCGCCGGTCAGTTTAGCGGCGTCATCAGCGACGTGCAGGGACAGCTTGACGGCGCGGTCAACGGCTTGGTCGGCGATGTGCAAAATCAGATTAACGGCGTGGTCGGCAACGTACAGGGACAAATCGGCAGCGCGGTCAACGGCTTTACCGGCGCTGTCGGCAGCGCGGTAGACAATGTGGCAAGCCAAATCGGCGGCTTCCAAAGCACCGCGAACAGCGTCATCAGCGGCGTGAGCAACGCCGTCGGCGGCGTACAATCACAGGTGAGCGGCGCGGTGTCCGGCGTGGTCGGACAGATTGGCGGCGTCACCGGCAACCTCGGCGTGGCAATCGGCTCCGCCGTGGATAACATGAGAAACACCACCATCACCATCGTGCCCTCGCTTGCCGGCATTGCCGGCGCGTTGGGCGTGTTGGGCGCCGGCGGCTCGCTGCAAAAGCAGAGCGGCAGGGTGCCGGCAGGCATGGCGATGCTGTTGCGATAAACCGGAGGTGAGTGGATATGGGAGACACACGGCGCATCCGCATTAACCTGACCTCGGCGTCGGGCATGAGCTATGAGGAGCTGCGTCGGGAAATCAGTAAAATGCTCGAGGAACGCGGCAATGTATCGGACGCGTTTTCCACGGTGCTCACATCCATCTTTCACCTCAACGGCGGCGTCGGCAACCTCGCCGACGCGGCAAATGATGTGGACAACCGCCGCGTCCAAACGGACAACACGGCGGTACAGGCGGCGGAGAACGCCGCTAAACAAATCGGACAATTTATCCAAAGCGCCGACAGCACCGACCGCAAGGTCGCGCAGCTCTCCGTGGCGGAGCAGGAAAAAATCGAGCTGCAAAAAAACACCTTCGCCGCGATGATGGCGCAGATGAACACCGCGGCGCAGAAAAAATTCCTCGCCGCCATCAAGGACGAAGCGATGCGCAGAGACATAGAGGAGCGGATGCGCCGCGCCGTGCTGGCGCAGATGGAATGGGATTTGCAGCGCTACAAGGCGCAGAAGCGGCAGGAGCGCGAGGAGTCGGGCTTTCGGCTGGCGCCGCAGACCTATATGGAAGGAGTGTTCCGCAACGTCGGCGACAAATGGGCGCAGTGGGGCACCGAAGGAGGCTGGGGCACCGCCAAAAAAATCGGTCTCAGCGCCGCGGCGCTGGCTGCCTTTGCCCTCCTCACCTACCTTTCGGGCGGCACGGTTGCCTTTGAGGGCGGCGCCGCCGCGCTGAAGAGCGCGTTGATTTTCGGCGCGGTCGGCGGTGTTACGAGCGGCAGCTTCACTGCGCTGCAAGGCGGCAGTTGGGAGGATGTTTTCATCAACGCCGGCATCGGCTTCGGACTGGGCGCGGTAGGCGGCGCGGGCTTTGGCTGGGGCTTGGCGATACACTCGGGAGCCGTGGTGTTTACCAGCGGCGCGCTGACCAGCGGCGCCGGCTCTGTCATTGCGGCAATGCGCAGCGGTGACGAGATTGACGCGGAATTGTTCGCCGAAATCTACACCAAGGCGATGCTCAGCGGTACGATTGACCTGGCGCTGGGCAAGCTGCTGACCTTCATCAGCTCCAAGCCCATCGGCTATACCGCCAAGGGCGTCACCCGCGAGTTGTCCGACAATTTCAAATATGTGCTCGACGCGGAGAAGTTCGCGAAAGCGTTTCCACGATCCAACACCATAGGGGGCGCGCAAATCGGAGACGAAATCCTTGTGTTTCATTACAAAACCGTTCCCGATTTTGTCGGTAAAAGCATTAAGCCGCAATTCGGCGGCACGGTGTCGGACGTGAAATTGAACGGTCCCATCAGCATGACGTTCGGCAAATCCTTCACCATTCCGGTGGCATGGAGCGAAACCACAACGGATGCTTTCCGCACAATTCTCAGCGTGGAAACCATGAAGCAGATGCAGCAGATTTATAACTTCGGCAAGGAATACCGCGCTCCGCTGCCCTCGGCAGGCGACATGGTATCCAGAGGTATCATCGACCGCGACAACTCCGGCATCGTTCTGGACACGTTCTTCATCCCCGAGCCGAAGAAATATTAATATACTAAATATAAAACACAAAGAGGTGGTTTTGAATTGGATATCGAAGCTTACAAGGAAGCCATTGCCAACGCGGATGTGGCTTTCGCCAACGCACGGTACGAGCAGGCGGTCAAATGGTACGACAAAGCCCTTGCCCTCGCGCCGGACGACACCTACGCGCTTTCCAAGGCAGGCACGTCGATGGTGTCGCTCAACCGCTTTGACGAGGCGTTCGGCTACTTTAACCGCGCGGTTGACGCCGATCCGCAAAACGGCGACAACGTTTTTAATCTTGCCAACGCCTATTTCTTCTCGGGCGACATTCCGATGGCGATGGAAAAGTACACCGCCGCCGAGCTGCTGCCGTGCTCCGACGACGTGAAGGCGCGGATTTACTACCAGTTGGCGCTGATGTGCAGCATCAAGCAGGACTACCGCGCCGCGCTGATTAACTATCAAAAATACGAGGACGCGGACAAAACCGGCAAGGCGTCGCTGGATACCGACGTGATTTCCGAGCGCGTCAATTTGTACATTCAGCTGCAGGACTACGACAACGCGCTGAAATACACCCTGAAATGGCTCAACCTCGCGCCGGCGGATATCCGCTGCTACATTGTCTATTTCAACCTGCTGACCGCGACCGGTCAGTATGAAAAGGCGGAAAAAGTGCTTGACGACGCGGAAAAGTTCGCCGTCACCGACGCGGACACCGAATACGCGGTAAACGTCAGCCGCGCGAATCTCTATGCCAACGCCGCCGGCACCGCCTTTGACAAAAACGGCGACTGCAACCAAAAGGCATACGACCTGATGAACGAGCTGATTGTCAGCCCTGCCGGCACGCAGGAGAGCAAAAACGAGCTGGTGCTCGGTCTGGGCGAGCTGTGCATCGCCATGGGCAAGGTGGACGAAGCCATCGACCTGATGCAGATGCTCACCGAGGAGCCCGAAGCGGAAGCGGCGCCCTCCGCTCCCGTACCCGACGCCGCGCCGGTGGATCCTGCCGAAATCGACGCCATGCTCAGCGACGACCTCGCCAGAATGGACGCGATGGTGTCCTCCGGCGAAATCAGCGCGGACATCGGCTCCGACGCGCCCGTGCATTTTGATGAGAACGGCGTGCCGGTGCGCGAGTATCCCTCCGGCGTGTTCGGCGAGGAGGACGGCTATGCCCTGCCCGACTTCAAGGGGGTGGACATGGAGCAGCTCACCGCCGCGCAGCGTGAGGCGGAAGCGGCGGAGCAGGCGGCGTTCCGCGCGCGCGTCAACTACACGCTGCTGACCTGCTACGCGTTTCGGGAGGACTTTGAAAACACCCTCAAATACGCGCGCTTAGTGAAGCTGACACCCGACAACACCTACTACGCGTTCTTCGGCAGATATTCCGAGGCGTTCGCCATCCGTCAGCTTGCCAAGCAGGGCAAAGGCTTCACCATGGAGCAGGCAGACCGCAAATACAGCGAGGAGCTGGCGTTCTTCCGCAGTGAAATGCTCAAGGCGAACGAGGATTCCGCCTACGCGCTGCTGTTCCGCACACGGATGTACGCCGAAACCGGCAAATACGCCAAGGCGGAGGAGTTAGCGGAGCTGATGGCGGACGACGACAAGGCGGCGCTGCTCGGCTACGTGGAAGCCTGCCGCAAGGAAAACGGCTGAGAGGTGAGCTATGAGCAAAACGCAGATTCTGATTGACGAGGAAGAATTCGCCGTCGCGGCGAACAGCTTCCGCGAGCTGTCGCAGGAGGTCAGAGCGCTGCACAAGGATGTTTCGGATATGCTCAACGACCTGCGCACCGGCTTTGACACCCCTGCCGGCAGGAAGTTTTACAATTCCTGCTACGCCGGTCTGCTGCTGCCGCTGATTGAGCAGGTCACCGTCATCGAGCACATCGCCGACAACCTGACGACCGCTAAAAATATGTACGCGCCCGTCTTTGACGAGTACCGCGACTTAGTCAACGATTTAAACAGATAACCAACCGAAAGGAGATTTTTTATCATGGCATCCATACTTTCCAACGCGATGATTGTCAACGCGCAAAGCAGTGTTTCCACCTACGTCACGACCGCGCAGGAGCTTTACAGCGAGCTGCAAACCGTGATTAACAACCTCACGGCGGCAGGCTTTATGGGCGACGCGTCCAACGGCTACCGCGAGTTCTTCACCACCAAGGCAACGCCGGCGCTGGTCAACAACCTCACCGAGCCGCAAGGCTCGCTGACCGCCGGCATCAACAGTATGCTGACCACCATCAAGGAGCAGCTGCTCGACACCGTGGATCCCGGCTTGGGCAAGCTCAACCAGAACCCCGGACAGGCGTAAGAAAAGGAGTGACACATCATGGCTGATATTGTTTTTAAGTATGACGAAATGAGAACCGCTGTGGCGCAGATTGCCGACATTTCCGCGCGTTACAAGGCGGCGTCCGATAAATTTCAGGCGGACTTTGCCGACGCGACCTCCGGCTGGGAGGGCGCCAGCAAGGACAAGCTGACCGCGTTTATCACCGGTCCCGTCAACGAATACATGGGCACCACCGTGCCGGGCATCGTGACGGCGCTGTCCGAGCTGCTCAAGGCGAACGCCGACCAGATGGAGCAGGCTGACCAGCAGATTGCGGACAACATTCCTGCTTCGCTGTCGTAGCGGTGGCACAGATGGAGAATCAAGCCAACAGCGCCGCCCCCGAGAAAACCGGTATCGAAAAGGCGAAGGAGCTGTTTGAATACGAAATGACCGAGGTGCTGCTCAACTTCCGGCAGGAAGCGGCAAGCATGAAGGGCACGCCGTCGGCGGAGTACCTCGGCATGGAGGTGCCCTCCGCCGGCGTAGCATACGCACCGGCGGAGCTGACGGTCGAGGGCATCGGCTACCAACAGCCGGACACGGCGGTGGCGCTTGACACAGCGGCAATCCAAACCGATTTGCCGCCCGTATGTGTGGCGGTACCCGAGACAGCGGCTGTTGAATTGTCAACAGAAGCAACGGTAGAAATTGACGATTCCGCTTTTGTCGCCGCCGCTGTTCCTGCCGTCGCCCCCGTCACCCTGCCCGCGGCGCAGCCTCCTGCCGTTGCCGTCGCCGTACCCGAGGTACGCGCGGACGCGGACTTCACCGTGCCGCCTGCCAAAGCACCGACAGCCGTGCCGGTCAGCGTGCCGCCTGCGGTGCAGGCGCAATATGACTTCGGCGCGGCGCCTGCCGTCAGCGCGACCGTCGGCGTTGCCGCCGCCGAAGCGGTCGTACTGCCGCCGCTGCCCAAGGCGGCGCAGCCGACGCTTGCCGTCGCCGTGGAGGAAATACAGGCGCCTGCTGTCCCGACGCCGGCTCCCGTCCGTCCGGCAGAGCTGCCGCCGATGCACATTCCCGAAGCGTCCGCCGTCAGCCTGACGCTTGACGCGCCGCCAACAACGTTCGCGCAGCCGACGCTGCCGGACATTCCCGAAAAGCCCGATACCGCCGCCGAATGCGCGGCAATTACCGACCTGCTCCGCAAGGAGCTGGCATAATACCGAAAGGGTGAGCCGATGGAAAGCAACAAGCTGTTGATAGGGGTACAGTTTATCGATCCGAAAAACCCCAAGGAAAACCTCGTTTTTGAGTTGATTGTCCTGAGAGACCTCACCCTCAGACAACTGATTGACGGCGTGCGCTACGGACTGCTCAAAAAGGGAGACGATCCGTTTTACGCGCGCTGCCGCCGCGTTTTTGAGGAAAGCATTGCCGACCGCGACGCAGCCGGTACCTACAAAAAAATCACCCTGACCTCCTACAACGACGCTGTCGCCCACAAAAAGTCCGGCGGCGCCCGTGCCGCTGTGACACAGGCGGATATGGAAAAGCCGCTGGTGGCGGTCGGCTTTATTTCCTCAACGCGGCTGGTCTTTGACCCCACCGAGCGCTACCGCTCGTTTGAAATCAATACCTCCGCCGTCATTCCGGCGTTTTCGCCGGACAACGAGGACGGCATCGCCTTTCCCGATTACAACATCAGCACGCGCCAGCTGACGCGGTTTGACGACACGCCGGTGGAGATTATTCCGCCGTCCAATCCGCCGCAAAAAACCGAGCAAAACATCTTCTTTCTGCTGCTGCCGACCATCGTGATGATTGCCGTCACCATCATGACGCGCGTCATGACAAGCGGCGCCGGCTCCATCGGCGCGGTGCTGCTCAGCGCCGCGATGAGTCTGGTGACCATGGTGCTTTCCGTGGTCAACTATGTCCGCCAGGGCAATCAGTACAGGAAGAACCTCAAAAAATGGCGCACCGACTACGAAAGTTATATTGATAAAACCATCGCGCGGATTCTCAGCCGCCAGGAACAGGACGCGGCGCGGCTGGACGAAATGTATCCCGACGTCAACGAGCTGTTTGACGAGAGCAAGCCGGACAAGAGCGTTTACGGCGTAATCGGCAGCATTTTCAGCCGCAGCCAACAGGACGACGACTACCTTGCCGTGCGTCTCGGCGTGTCCGACGCGGTGAAAAATACCTTTGACATCAAGGGCGGCAGGAGAGAGGTGATTTTCTCCTCCGAGGGTTTCCGGATTAAATTTGACAAGGTGAAGCTCTATCTGTCAGAGGACGAGGAATACGACAATCAGGAGGACGAGACCTTTTATCTCACCAACCTTCCTTACTATATCGCGGAGAAGTACAAATACATGAAGCGCGCGCCGCTGCTCTTTTCGCTGCGCCACTGCGGCGCTCTGGGCATTGTGGCGCCGAACGCGGTGTTTTCCGACCGGCTGCTGCAGCGCATGGTGTTTGATTTGTGCTTCTACCACTCTCCGGACGACCTGCAGTTTATTGTGCTGTTTCCGCCGACCGACAACCGCGGCGAAATTGAGGCGGCAATCGGCAATTTCAAATTTATGCCGCATTTTCACGGCATCTTTCCCGACCGCTCGCAGTTTGTCTTTGACGCGCAAAACGCCGGCATGGTGTTCAGCGCCATGCTTAGCGTGATGGGCGAACGCGCGGCGGCTGCCGGACAGGATGTGCCGTTTCCGCACATTGTCTTTCTGGTCTATCACGAGTACGACATGAAGGAGCACGCCTTCGCGCAGTACCTGCCGCGCCAGCCCGAAAGCGGCAAGCCCTACGAAAACAAGTTGGGGCTGACCTTCCTGTTTCCCAAGCGCTTCAGGGAGCACCTGCCGGCGTACTGCGACCATGTGATTACCTTCAAGGGCGAGCACACGGCGGAAATCGCGCCGCATGAGGACGCGCTGCTGCGCACGGAGTTCAACTTCAACACCGCGCCGGACTGGAACGCGCGTGCCTACAACACCTCCAAAATTCTCTCGTCGCTTTGCTATTCGCGCATTTCGCAGAACGGCAAGGTGCCGTCCGCCGTCAGTCTGTTTGAGCTGTACGGCTTCACCAAAAACAATATCGACATGGCGCAGCTCTGGGACGGCAAGCACCGCGCCAACGTCAAAAAGACGCTTGCCGTGCCGATTGGCAAGACCGAAAACGGCCTGACCTTCCTTGATTTGCACGAGAGCGCCGACGGACCGCATATGCTGGTCGCCGGCACCACCGGCTCGGGCAAGTCCGAAACCATCATCACCTATCTGCTCGGGCTGTGCCTGACCTACCGCCCCGACGAGGTCAACCTGATGCTCGTCGATATGAAGGGTGGGGGCTTTATCAAGCGCATCGGCACCCTGCCGCACGTCGTCGGCTCGGTCACGGATGTGGACGGCGACGAAAACGGCACCGGCGCGGAATATATGCTCAAGCGCTTTTTGGACGCGCTGCGGTCGGAAATCAAGCGCCGCAAAATGCTGTTCAACTCCATGCACGTGGACAGCATCAACCAGTACATCGCCGCCTGCCGCGACATCGACTCGCACATCAAGAAAATCAACAACCGCCTGCGCGGCGAGGACAGCAAGCCGCTGACGCCCTTTGAGGAGCAGGCAATCCGCGACCAGGCACGCGACAACTGTTTGGCGCACCTGATTCTCGTCGTCGATGAGTTTACCGAGCTCAAGCGCTTTTCCGGCGAAAACGACGACGTCGATTTCATCGGCGAAATCACCACCATCGCGCGTGTCGGCCGCAGCCTCGGCTTCCATATCATCCTGATTTCGCAGAACATCGAGGGCGCGATTACCGACGACATCCGCGTCAACTCCAAATCGCGTCTCTGCCTGAAGGTCGCCACACGCCAGGCGTCCAAGGAGATGATCGGCAACGACCTTGCCGCCAGCCCCACCATGCCGGGCTACGGACGCGCCTACCTGCTGGTCGGCACCGGCTCGAAGTTTGAGTACTTCCAGTCCGGCTACGCCGGCGCGGTGGCGGAGGAGAACTTTGAAATGCCGATGGAAATTACCGAAGCCTCCAAAAGCGGCGTGTACACCCCGTTCTACAACTCCGAGCGCGACAACCTCGACGCGAAAAAGCGCAAAAAAGAGTTAGAGGCGCAGGGCAAGCTGGAAACCCAGCTCAACGCCGTTGTCGGCAAAATCAGAACCTACTACAACCAACACAAGGAGCAATACTCCAAGGTGCACATCATCTTTGAAAAGCCGCTGCCGGGCAAAATCGTCTATGAAAACGGCAGCATTTACGAGGAAAAGGACGGCATCTTTGAGCTGATGAAGGAGGTGAGGGAATGAACCGCTTAGCCATGGGCATTTACGACGACCTCGACCGCCAGACGCAGCCGCTGCTGTATGTGGACGCGACCGCGAACAATATGATCGTATTCGGCGGCCACCGGAGCGGCAAGACCACCTTCCTCAAAACCCTGTTGGTGCGGATGCACGAATGTCTTGACGCCGACCGCGAGCAGGACGTCTACATCCTTGACTTCGGCGGCAACCTCGGCAGCTACCGCGACCTGCCGCTGGTGGCGGCGTGCTTTGACAATTCCAACGCCGAAAACATCCGCCGTGTGTTCCGCGCCATCGAGCACAAATTGGAGCAAAACAAAAAAATCCTCGCTTCGCGGCAGTTCGGCGACGTCTATCACAGCGGCGACGCCGAGGGCTTGGCGCATATCCTGCTGATGATTGACAACGTCAACGCCTTCCTTGCCGACGAGCGCTACACCTCCTACCACGAAATGCTTTCGCAGCTGTGCCGCGAGGGACTTTCCAGGGGACTGACGCTGGTGTTCACCGCCGCCGATTTTTCCGGCGGCGTGGGCAGACTGCTCAACAGCTTTGACCGCCGCTTTGCCCTGGAGGGCAGCGCGGATAAATATATCGACATCTTCGGAATGCGCGTCGGCGAGCCGATGAGCAACGCCGGCAGGGGTGTTTCCATCATCGACGGCAAGCCGCGCGAGCTGCAAATTTTCCTGCCCTTCCGCGATGAGGAGCGCGACCTGCCCATGCTGCGCGACTACCTTGCGCAGCTTCCGGTCAAAACCGAAAAGCTCACCGCCTTTGACGGCGACCTCACCATGGAAAATTTCCGCGACTTTTTGGCGAAGGACGTCACCGCCCTTCCTCCCAAAAATCCCGTCGTCGGGCTGGACTACTACGACCACCGTCCCGTCGTCGTCAATCTCCGCGAGGTGCACTCCCTCGCGATTTACGGCAAAAAGAAATTCGGCAAAACCAACCTGCTGCGCCTGCTCGTCCGCTCGATACGCGGCGCTTATCCCGACTTCCGCTTCGTCTTTTTCGACGACGGACGGCGGCAGCTAAAGGACATCTGCAACGAAGCGCCCTCGCGCGGCGACTACCTGACCTCGGTGGAGGCGGTCAGCGACTACCTTGACCAAAACGGCTTCGCCGCCAAAATCGACCGCGGCGTGCTCAACCGCAGCTTTACCGAAAAACCGCACGGCGGCACGGTGTTTGTGCTGCAGAGCAAGATGCTCTATCAGGCAAACGGCGCTCAGCTGCTTAAAAACGTGTTTCCCAAAATGATTGCGGCGGCGGAGGAGAAGAACTACTGGTTTATCTTTTCGGACGTGCGCAAAATCGGCAACAACGACCGCGACACCGAGTCCTCGCTCAACAACAGCATCGCGGCGGCGTTTTTGCTCGACAATATCGCCGAGTTTGTCACCGACCGCGGCAGCCGTTCCGTTTTCGGCGAGATGGATGCCAAGGAGCTGAAAAACGAGTACGCGCGCTGCGAGCTGGGCGACGGCTACTATTTTGACATTGAATCCGACGAGCTGCACAAGCTTAAAATCATCAAAGTATAAGAAGGAATAGCTTATGGCTGACATCAATCAGAGCGAATACCACTGCGTGGACACACGCGTGTTTGACCGCTGCCTCCAACAAAAGGACAGCTTCATCCGCCGCTACGACAAGATTGTGACGGATTACGACAACATCGTTGACCGCCTTGACCGCAACTGGAAGGGCAGCGGCGCCGAAACCTTTATCAAGGACGCCAGGGTGGTGCGCACCAACATCACGGGCATCGCCGATATCCTTGCCGCCATGTGCAGCGTGCTCGAGGACTGCCGTTCCGTGCTCGGCGAGGTTGACCGCGGTCTCGGCGAGATGAACCGCAATCCCGACGCGGAGTAACGCGCCGTGAAACCGCAGTACAGCCTGTTTTCCGACAAGGGCGGCAGGCTGATGAACGAGGACTGCGCCGCTGTGTTTACGTCGCGCCGCGCGCAGTGTTATGTGCTGTGCGACGGCTTGGGCGGTCACGGTCTCGGGGATATCGCCTCGCGCTGTGTGACCGGCTTTATCGGCGACGCGTTCCGCCGCGGCACGCTCGGCGACGATATTCTCGCCAAAGCCCACCGCGACCTCTGCGAACGCCAGAGCGAACAGGGCGTCACCGGCAAAATGCGCACCACCGCCGTGGTGCTGACCATCGACGGCGACCGTGCGCTGTGTACGCACATCGGCGATTCGCGGCTGTACCACTTTCGCGGCGGCGAGGTGCTGTGGCACACGCGCGACCACAGCATTCCGCAGATGCTCGTCCTCACCGGCGAAATTTCCGAGGACGAAATCCGCTCTCATCCTGACCGCAACAAGCTGCTGCGTGCCCTCGGCGACGAGCGCGAGGAAATAAAATATGAAAGCAAGCATTTTTCCGTGCAGGACGGCGACGCGTTTTTGCTGTGCTCCGACGGCTTTTGGGAGCCTGTCACCGAGCGCGAAATGACCGCCGCGCTGCAGGCGAGTACCTCGGCAAAGCAATGGCTGTGCCGTATGGCAGACCTCGCGGCACGCAACAGTGCCGGAAAAACAATGGATAATTACACGGCGATTGCCGTGATGCGTTAGCGATGAAATAGGAGGAACCCATGAAACTCAAACGATGCCCCAACCTGCACTACTACGACGGCGACCGCTACGACCGCTGTCCGCACTGCGCCGCGATACAGGAGCCGACTCCCAAGCCCGCGCCTGTTCCCGCGCCTGCTCCCGAACCTGTTCCCGTAGCGGAACCGACGGAAAACGCGGTATGGCGCTGTACGTGCGGCTCTGTCAACAACGGACGGTTTTGTCCTGTCTGCGGCACACGCAAGCCCGCGCCTGAACCGACTCCCGAACCGGAACCGATTGCCGAACCGGAACCGATTGCTGAACCGGAGCCGATTCCCGAACCCGAGCCGGAACCGATTGCCGTGCCCGCGCCGCAGGTGAACCATATCATCGACGAAGGCTTCACCGG
>JAFUUV010000076.1 GCA_017471345.1 Ruminococcus sp. | reverse complement strand
CTATCCACTCCTTGTCATCCTGAGCGGTGCCCGAAGGGCAAAATCGCGCAGCGATTTAGTCGAAGGATCCCCTTCGGTGAGAAACCATGGTGTCCTATCAGGGGGATTCCTCCACTAAACGCTTCGCGTTTTGCCCCTTGGGCACCGGTCGGAATGACAGCTTTTTCTTAGGTTGACAACATTGCCCTCAAGGGGAGCCTTTTGTACAGCACCTCATCCACGCGAGTCGGGATGAGCGTGTTGTTTTTATGGTCGCTTTTCGATTACACGTGAAAAAAATCAACCGCCGCAAGCAAAACACCTGCGGCGGTTTCTATTAATATATGATATCAGTCGAAGAACTTGCTGTGGATAGCCTTGACCGCCTTGTCGGCGTCCTCGGCGTTGATGAGAACGGAAATTTTGATTTCGGAGGTGGAAATCATGCGGATATTAATCTGCGCGTCGTAGAGCGCCTCAAACATCTTGGTGGCAACCCCCGCGTGGCTCTCCATACCGGCGCCGACAATGGAAATCTTGGCAACGTCCTCATCCAGCAGAATCTCGCTGGCGCCGTGGGACAGCATATAGTCCTTGAGCGCGTCAACCGCCAACTGGCCGTGGTTCTTGGCGACGGTGAAGCTGATGTCCTTTTTGCCGTCGTGGCCGATGGACTGGAGGATGATGTCCACGTTGATGCCCTTCTTGGACAGGCGTGAGAACATTTTGAACGCGATACCCGGGATATTGGGTACGCCGGTCACAGAAATTCTGGCGATATCGGTGTCCTTCGCGACGCCGCTGATTAACATTTTTTCCATCTTTGTTTTCTCCTTTACGATAGTTCCCGGCGCCTGCGTCAGTGACGAGAGCACCTCAAGCTCGATATTGTATTTCTTCGCCATTTCAACCGAACGGTTATTGAGCACCTGCGCGCCGAGGGTGGCAAGCTCGAGCATTTCGTCATACGAAATCTCGCTGAGCTTTCTGGCGTTTTCCACCTTGCGCGGGTCGGCGGTGTACACGCCCTCCACGTCGGTATAAATCTGGCACAAATCCGCGTGCATTGCCGCCGCGATGGCAACGGCACTGGTGTCGGAGCCGCCGCGTCCGAGGGTGGTGATGTCGCCGTGACGGGAAAGTCCCTGGAAGCCGGCGACAATGACGATATTGCGCTGGTCAAGCTCTTCGCGGATGCGCGAGGGCTCGACGCGCTTGATACGCGCGCGCGTGTGCGAGGACGAGGTTTCAAACCCTGCCTGCCAGCCGAGCAGCGAGGTGGCATGGTAGCCGAGCTTTTCGATTGCCATTGCCAACAGCGAAATCGAAATCTGCTCGCCTGCCGCCAACAGCATATCCTGCTCGCGCCGCGAGGCGTTGGGATTAATCTCCATCTGCTTTTCAACGAGCACATCGGTGAAGTCGCCCTGTGCGGATACGACGACCACAACGTCGTTGCCCTTGGCGTAGGTGTCCGTGACAATTTTTGCCACGTTCATCACGCGTTCGGCGTTCGCCACAGAGGTGCCGCCGAATTTCTGAACTATCAAACTCATGTCATATACTCCCTTTTTTGCTTGATGTCATAAAAAATTATGATACCCTGAAAATTACAAATCACCGATGCGGATGGCGGAGAGAATCTCTACGCCGTCAGCCGCAAGCTTGTGCAGCTTTTCGGTAAACACGCCGTAAGCCATCTCCTCGGTGGTGAAGGCGGCGCGGTCGCCGCCGTGCGCGGAAATCGACTGCACCTTGCCGAAGATTGCCTCCGCCTTGGCAACGGCGTCCTTGCCCCTGGCGCGGACATACATCGCGAACACGGACTCGTTGACATTGATGATGTTGCTGCCGTCGCCGTCCGTCCAGAACAGGAAGCGGCGCGTTTTGAGGTGCTGGCAGCAGTCCACGATATCCGCGACCACAGGGCTGGCGGTGGGCAGCTTGCCGGCGCCCTTGCCGTAGAACACCACGTCGCCGGTGCAGTCGCCGCGCACCATGATGCCGTTGAACTCGTTGTCGATGTTGGCAAGCTGGCTCTTGGCGGGCACCAGCATCGGCGCGGTGATGATGTCAATCTTGCCGTTGCGCAGCTTTTTGACTCTGCCAATCAGCTTGATGACGCAGCCGAACTTTTCGGCGTACTTGACATCCTCCAGCGTGATGTGGGTGATGCCCTCGGTATGTACGGACTCGGGATAAACGTGCTTGCCGAAGGCGAGCGACGCGAGAATACAAATTTTGCGGCAGGCGTCGTGTCCCTCAATATCCGCCGAGGGGTTGCGCTCGGCAAAGCCCAGCTCCTGCGCCAGCTTGAGGGCGTCCTCAAACTGCATACCGTCCTCAATCATCTTGGTGAGGATGAAGTTGGTGGTGCCGTTGAGAATACCGGCGATTTCATCGACGATGTTGGCGACGAGGCACTGGTTCATCGGGCGGATAATCGGAATACCGCCGCCGACAGACGCTTCAAAGAGGAAATTGACGTTTTCCTCCTTGGCGATTTCGAGCAGCTCCGCGCCGTAGGCGGCGACAAGCTCCTTGTTGGAGGTGACGACGCTCTTGCCTGCCTTGAGACAGCGCTTGACAAACTCGTAGGACGGGTGCAGACCGCCCATGACCTCGACGACCACGCGGATTTCGATGTCGCTGATGATGTCCTCAAAGTCCTTGGTAAACCTGTCCGCGATGGGACTGTCGGGAAATTCACGCAGGTCGAGAATTTTTTTGATATAAATTTCCTCGCCGAGACGCGCAAACAGCTTCTGCTTGTGCGTCAGCAAAATCTCGGCAACGCCGCTGCCGACGACGCCGTGACCCATAATCGCTATTGATACCATATTCTTACCATCCTTTTTTGTTACTGTAAATAAAAGGTTTTACCCCTGAAATCACTTGGGCACCTCTAAAAATTCACTGTTGTTCAGAGGTGCAGATATTTTATAGTAGATTTTTGTCAAAACGACGACGTCATACTGACGTATAACGAGGAGTTTTGGCAGAAATATGCTGTGAAAGATTTGTGGCTATGGGCAGCT
>JAFUUV010000075.1 GCA_017471345.1 Ruminococcus sp. | reverse complement strand
TCCGGCTCGACGTGTACCGGCGTATCGCCGATATCCGCAGTCCGGCGGACGCTGACGATGTGCGCGACGAGCTGCGCGACCGCTTCGGCGAGCTTCCCGAGGCGGTGCTCGGGCTGATTGAAATCGCCCTGATCCGCAACCGCGCCCACGCCATGGGCATCAGCGAAATCCGGCAGAACGAGCAGGCGCTGCTGCTCTATGTCAAGGAGCTGAAATCGCCGGTGGTGGCGGATTTGCTGATTTCTCTCAACGGCAAAGCGACGCTCAACGCCGGCCAGAAGCCGCACGTCGCCGTCAGCTGTCCCAAGGGAGCGGATTCCGTCAGCGTTCTGAAGCAGGTGTTCGGTCTGACGCAGACAAAAAAATAAGCGCCGGCTGCTTACGGATAACCGCAGTGAAAGCCCTTTGTGAAACAGGGTTGGACAGAAAATAAAAAATTGCACAAAATTTTACGAAGATATTTACAATGGCAAAAAAATTGTGTATACTAATAAAGTACGTACCCTGTTTTGATTGAAGTCAGGGTAAAAAATATGTAAGGATGGTATGTAAACATGAAACCAACGGTTAAAATCGGTTCCTTACTCCTTGCTGTCGTGATGGTGTTCTCCGCAATTTTCGCCACCGGCTGCTCTATGAGTAAGGAATGGTCTTACAAAACAAAGGACAAAGAGCTCGCCATCGGCGTTTATATCTATTGCCTCAACCTTGCCTTCCAGCAGGCGCAGACCAAGGCAAAGGAGCTGGACGACTATGACGGCACCAACGACAAATGGCTCGACCTCGAAATCACCGACGACGACGGCGAAACCGCTGTAGCGCGTCAGTGGATTAAGGACAAGGCGCAGAAAAACTGCCTGCAGTTCCTCGCGGTGGAGCAGGCGATGAAGACGGAGGGCGCTTCCGTGGATGAGGCTACCCAGCAGGCTGCCGACGAACAGGCAAAAACCTATTGGGAAGTCGGTCAGTACGCCAACTACGGCTATGTGATGCCCATGAGCAAGGAGCTGGAACCCCACGGCATTTCCTATGACAGCTTCCGCTACTGCACCTCGCAGTATTCCGCCAACAGCACCGCGCTGTTCAACGCGCTCTATCAGGAGGGCGGCTCTCAGGCGGTCAGCGACAGTGAGCTGCAGGATTACTTTGTGGAGAACTACTCCGACTACAGTTACATTCCCGTTCAGCTCTACGAAGCTTCCACCGACGAGGCCGGTCAGTCCACCGACGTCGCGCTCAGCGAGGACAAGGTGAAGGAGTATACCGACGAGCTGGAGGGCTACGCCAAGGACATCAAGGATGACGAGTCCTATGAAGCGGCTGTCAGCGCTTATATGGAGAAGCACGACATCGCCGACAATCCCGGCGTTGACAATGTTGAGCAGACCGAAAACATCTCTGCCGGCGATGAGCTGAAGGCTGCCATTGAGAAGTTGGATGACTTCAAGGCGACCACCGTCAAGGTAGGCGACGGCAATACCGCCATGCTTTATCTGGTCTACAAAAGAAGCATCAAGGATTCCGCAAAGGGTTATCTTGAGAGCGAGAGCAACCGCTACGGCGTCCTTACCGCTATGAAAACCGAAGACTTTGAGGCGTATATCGACAAGCTCGTCGAGGATTTGCAATATGAGAAGAACGCGGTGGTTGACGGCTACGATCCCAAGATGTTCTTTGTTGCCGAGCAGCCGACCACTACCGCTGAAACCACCTCTGCGGAGGGTGAGGAAAGCTCCGCCGCCGAGGGATAAGCTTCCGAAGGAGGTTTTTTATGAAAAGACATAAAAAGGCACTCGCGTTAGTATTTTCCGCCATGTTCCTGCTGGCGTCTTTTGGCTGCGCCGCGGCTTATGCCGAGGAGGTGGCGCCTGTCACCCCGATTATTCAGGAGCCGGACAACCAACCGGAGGTTCCCGCGGCACCCGATATGCCCGTTGAGCAGCCCGATGACGGCGGCAACGAGCAGCCGGACTACAATGCCGGCGGTAATGAGCAGCCGGACTACAATGCCGGCGGCAATAGCTATGTTGAGCCCGATTACAACAACGGCGGCAATTACAACAGCAACGAGTACAGCTACAACGGTAATGACAACGAGTCGTCTAACCAGACGCAGCCGTATCAGTCACAGAATACCGCGCCTTCCGCGGCGTTGTACGATGTCAAGGAAAAGAAAATCGATGACAAAACCCTCTCCGGCAACGACTGGAGCGATATTGCCAACCAGCTCAAAAACGCCGGCAATACGCCCTCAGCCGAGAATGACGCCATCGACGACTTTGCCTTCATTCAGCAGAACACCGCCAGAGATGACAACGGTCACTGGATTATCATCGCGGGCGTGGCGTGTCTCGCGCTCAGTGTCGCCGGCTTTATCTACCTGATTGCCTCCGCCGTTTCCCGCCGCAACAAAATGAAAACGGCAGGCGTCGGCGGTTCTCAGAACGGCGGCTACTATCGCGCCAACGACGATTATGATGACGGCTACAAGCCTGCCAAAAAAGAAAAAAACCCCCGCACTGGCAAACGCTATAAATAAGCCATCCATCGCAAGGCTCCCGCACGGGAGCCTTTTCGCTTTAAAACGTAAAAAACTCACAGTGGATTCATCTCACGTGCATCTAATACTATTCTCTGATTTTGGGCACCGCACCTATGCAGAGCAAGGATTCCCTTGATAGAGGCAGTGGAGCGTTGCCGAGGGGGGATTTCTCCACGCGTTCCGCTTCGCTCCACTTGGTCGAAATGAAATATTGTTATTAGGTTGGCGCGGACTCACCGCAAAAAACTTGACTTTTACAGTTCTGTATGGTATGATTTCTAAAGTGTGTATGTATACATACTGCTGATTGGTACGCATAAATTCCGCGTTTACCGATTAGATTAAAATAGACTCGACGGAAAGGAGTATACACGAGCTATTAGCGCCGGGACCTACGGGTTGACGAGGCTGGCAGTTATCGAAAGATTCGGCGGATGCTGTCACGGAGCGCGCGGAGACGTCAGGAAGAAAGTAAAAAGCAGAATCAACACTGTAACAG
>JAFUUV010000074.1 GCA_017471345.1 Ruminococcus sp. | reverse complement strand
TTTGTGCAGCGCTGCATGGGTGTTGGTACCCAAATCAAATAGTTGGACAACACCTCAAAGACCAAACCCTACAGGCATGGGTGCGGTTCCCACAATCAGAGATTTTGACCGCACCTCATCGACTGCGTTCCGCTGCGCGATTTTGCCCTACGGGCACTGCTCGGGATGACAGTCAGCGGCAAACTGCTCGTTTATCTCTGTTGTCACTGTCAGCAAAACCGGCTGCCGTGGGAAGCGCTTGCTTCCTGCGGCAGCCGGTTTTATTAGAATTCAATGGAGTGGAAGTTGTCGTTGAGAATTTCGTAGGAGCTTTTGAGCTTTTCCAGCTCGTCGTCGGTGAGGTTAAGCTCTAAGATGCGGTTGGCGCCGCCGTTGTTGATGATACAGGGATTGCCGATGAACACATCCTTGCGCAGTCCGTATTCGCCGCGCAGACGTACCGAGCAGGTGAATACAGAGTTTTCGTTGTTGAAAATCGCGCGGACAATGCGGCAAATCGCCATGCCGATGCCGTAGTAGGTCGAGCCCTTTGCCTTGATAATCTCATAGGCGGCGGTGCGGACGTCAGCGGAAATTTTTTCAAGATCGTCCATGCAGTAGCGGTCGGGATTGCTCTCTACCAGCTCCTTAATCGGCTGCACTGCCGCAAGCGCCTGGCTCCACGGCACAAACTCGCTGTCGCCGTGCTCGCCGATGACATAGGCGTGCATATGGCGCGGATCGATTTCAAAATACGTGCCCAGCAGGTAGCGCAGACGGGCGGTGTCGAGCGTCGTACCGGTACCGATGACCTTGGCGGCATTAAAGCCGCTCAGCTCGTAGGTCACGCGCGTCATGATATCGACCGGATTGGTCGCCACGAGGAAGATACCCTCAAAGCCGGAGGAGACCACGCGCGGCACAATCGACTTGAATACGGTGGTGTTGCGCTGCAAAAGCTGTAGGCGCGTCTCGCCGGGCTTCTGGTTGACGCCGGCGCAGATGACCGCGATATCGGCGTTGGAGCAGTCGGAGTAGTCACCGAAATAAATTTTCATGCTCGAATTCGAGAAGGCGAGTCCGTGATTCAAATCCATTGCCTCACCCTTCGCTCTGACATCGTTGAGGTCAATTAAAACAAGCTCATCGCAGATGCTCTGGTTCAGCGCGGCATACGCAAAGCTCATGCCGACCATACCGGTACCGATGAGAACGACTTTTCTGTTAATGTTTGCCATTCAAAAACCCTCTTTCGTAGTTATGATTACCTTTTCATTTTAACAAATTCGTCGGTGGCTGTAAAGAGGTTTTGAAAAAAATACCGCCGTGTCCTTTTGACACGGCGGTGGTAAAATCAAATTAGCTTAATTTCGCGAAGAGCTCTTCTCTGGTCAGACCGGAATTTCTGGAAATTTCGTCGTTGGGAATCACGCGCAGCACCTTGCCGTTGTAGCGCGAAACCATCACGCTTGCCTGCTTGCCGTCGATATCGACAAACTCCTCGGTGTACTCCTCGTTGAGCGGCACCTGCTTTTCCAACGCGAATTTTTCGGTCAGTGAGCCGGTGGGGCAGAGCTGCACGCACAGACCGCAGTTGTTGCAGTTGGTCTGGTCAAGCGGCAGCGAGAACGCCGGAGAAATGTCGGTCTTAAAGCCGCGTCCGAGCAGTCCGATGGCGTGGATATCCATCACCTCGCGGCAGCTTCTCACGCACAGACCGCAGAGAATACACTTCGCGGTGTTGCGCTCGATAAACGCGTTTTCGTCGTGGGTGTACTTTTGCGGCATTTCACCCGCAAAGCGCTCGGGATGAATATCGTAGCGCTGAGCAACCTTGAGCAGCTTGCACTTGTAGTACTCGCGGCAGCCGCACTCTAAGCAGCGGTTGGCTTCCTCTTTTGCTTCCTCCTCGGTAAAGCCGAGAGAAACCTCCTCGAAGTTCTTGTTGCGCACATCCGCCGGCAGCACCTTGGGATTGATGCGGCTCTTTTTCTCGCGGTCGGAGTAGTCGATGGTACTCTCGTCGCGCTTGCTGATGTAGGGCACACGGGTGTCAAGCGCCTGACCGTGCAGGAACGCGTCAACCGCTCTCGCGCAGCGGTCAGCCTCGCCGATTGCCTCAATCGCGATGGAAGCGCCCTTGTTGGTCGCGTCGCCGATGGCGAACACGCCGTCGATGCCGGTGGTGAAGAAGTCGGGGTCGGCTTCAATGTTGCCGCGGCTGTTGAGCGTCAGCTCCGCGACGTCCTCGGCGACCAACTTCTGACCAATCGCCAAAATCACGCTGTCGAGCGCAATCTCCTCGGTTTTGCCCTCGATGGGCACCGGTCTGCGTCTGCCGGAAGCGTCGGGCTCGCCCAGCTCCATCAGCTGCAGGGTGACGGATTTCAGCTTGCCGTTTTCGCCGTTGAAGGACAGCGGATTGGTGAGGAACTTGTAGGTAACGCCCTCTTCCTCCGCCTCGTCAATTTCGAGCTTGTCGGCAGGCATCTCGTTGCGGGTACGTCTGTAGATGACGTAGACCTCCTTCGCGCCGAGACGCACCGCGGTGCGGCAGGCGTCCATGGCGGTGTTGCCGCCGCCGCAGATGGCAACCTTCTCGCCGATCTGAGGCGCGTTGCCCTGAATGACGGCTCTCAGGAAGTCGATACCGCCGTATACGCCCTCCAGCTCCTCGCCGGGGGTACGCATGGAGCTGGATTTCCACGCGCCGACCGCGACGATAACCGCGTCATGGTCTTTTTTGAGGGAGGCGATGGTGAAGTCCTTGCCCAACTTGACGTTGTTGACAAACTTCACGCCGGTTTTTTCGATGATGGCGATTTCCTTGTCCAGTACCTCCTTGGGCAGACGGTACTGCGGAATGCCGTAGCGGAGCATACCGCCCATCTTGTCCATCATATCGTACACGGTGACGCTGTGTCCCATGATGGTCAGGTAGAACGCCGCTGTCAGACCGGCGGGACCGCCGCCGATGACGGCAACGGTTTTGCCGGTGGCGGGCTTGCACTCCGGCACATAGCTGTCCGCCTTCAGATCCATGTCGGCGGCAAACGCCTTGAGCTGCGCGATGTTAATCGGCTCCTCCACATTCTGACGTCTGCACGCCTTCTCGCAGGGATGCGGACACACGCGTCCGATGGAGGCAGGCAGGGAAATTTTATTTTTAATCAGCTTCAGCGCCGCGTCGTACTCGCCGTTGGCAATCAGTCCGACATAGCCCTGACAATCGGTTCTCGCCGGACAGTTGAGCTGACAGGGAGCCACACAGTCGCCGTCGTGCGCGGACATCAGCAGTTCCATCGCGATTTTGCGGGACTGCACCACGCGCTCGCTCTCGGTGTTGATCACCATGCCCTCGCTGACCTTGGCGGAGCAGGAACGCAGCAGCTTCGGAATGCCCTGCGCCTCGACCACGCACAGACCGCACGCGCCGTAAACCTCAACCGCCTCGTCGTAGCAAAGGGTGGGAATGTAGATATCCGCAAGGCGTGCCGCCTCGAGGATGGTGGCTCCCTCGGGAGCCTGAACGGCTTTGCCGTTGATGGTAAGATTAATCATGCTGTTCCCCCTCCTTATTCCTTGACGATTGCGTCAAACCGGCAGGAGCTGTAGCACTTGCCGCACTTGATGCACTTTTCGGTGTTGATAACATGGGGATTTTTGACGGTGCCGCTGATGGCGTTGACGGGGCAGTTGCGCGCGCACAGCGTACAGCCGCGGCACTTGTCGGCAATAATTTTATAGGTAATCAGGTCGCTGCACTCGCCGGCGGGACACTTCTTGTCTTTGATGTGGGCTTCGTACTCGTCCCTGAAATATTTGATGGTGGTCAGCACCGGATTGGGCGCTGTCTGACCGAGACCGCAGAGGGCGCCGTCCTTGATGGAGTAGCACAGCTCCTCAAGCAGCTCGATGTCGCCTTCCTTGCCCTCGCCCTTGGTGATGCGCTCGAGCATTTCCAGCATACGCTTGGTGCCGATGCGGCAGTGGATGCACTTGCCGCAGCTCTCCTTGGCGGTGAAATCGAGGAAGAACTTCGCCATGCCGACCATGCAGGTGCTTTCGTCCATGACGACCATACCGCCGCTGCCCATGATCGCGCCGGTCGCGCCGAGCGCCTTGTAGTCGATGACGGTGTCAATCAGGTCTGCCGGAATACAGCCGCCGGACGGACCGCCCATCTGTACCGCCTTGAAGGGCTTGTCGGTTTTCATGCCGCCGCCGATGTCGAAGATGACGTCGCGCAGCGTTTTGCCCATCGGGATTTCCACCAGACCGGAGCGCTTCACCTTGCCGGTGACGGCGAACACCTTGGTGCCCTTGCTGCCCTCGGTGCCCATCGCGGCAAACGCCTCGCCGCCGTTGTTGATAATCCAGCCGACGTTGGCAAAGGTCTCGACGTTGTTGATGTTGGACGGCTTTCTCCAGAAGCCGCTCTGCGCCGGAAACGGCGGCTTGAGTCGCGGCATACCTCTGTGACCTTCGAGAGACTCAATCAGCGCGGTCTCCTCGCCGCAGACAAACGCGCCGGCGCCTGCCTTGATGGTGAAGTCGCAGCCAAAGCCGCTGCCGAAGATATTTTCGCCGATGATGCCCTTCTCGGTCGCCTGCGCAATCGCGTTTTTCAGGCGCTTGATCGCGAGCGGATATTCCGCGCGGACATAGACCACCGCGTGCTTCGCGCCGATGGCGTAAGCGCCGATGAGCATACCCTCAATCAGGTTGTGCGGATCGGACTCGATGACCGCTCTGTCCATAAACGCGCCGGGGTCGCCCTCGTCGGCGTTGCAGATGAGGTACTTTTCTTCGCCGGCGCTCTGACGCGCGGCGTTCCACTTGAACCATGTCGGGAATCCGGCGCCGCCTCTGCCGGCGAGACCGGAGGTTTTGATGATATCAATCACGCCCTCCGGCGTCAGCTCGCACAGCGCCTTTTTCAGCGCGGTGTAGCCGCCGGCGGCGGTGTAAGCGTCAATCTGCTCGGGGTTAATCACACCGCAGTTGCGCAGCGCGATACGGGTTTGCTTGGACAAAAACTCGCTGTCCTCCTTGGACACAACCAGCTTTTCGACCTCCTTGACGTCGCCGCTTTGGACAAACGCGGCAATCGCCGGCGCGTCCTGCTCGCTGACCTTGACCAGTCTGGTCAGGCTGTTGTCGTCGGCGTAGATATCGACGATGGGCTCGAGGTAGCACATACCGATGCAGCCCGTGATGCTCACGTCGGCAGGGTTGATGTTGGCTGCCAACAGCGCTTTTCTGACTTTTTCGGCGCCCGCGGCAATACCGCAGGAGCCTTGACCGATGACGATTCTCACTGCGCCGCCTCCCTTAACTCTTTCAGAATTTTCTTGGTTTTATCCGGCGTCAGGCTGCCGTAGGTGTCCTCGTTGATCATCATGACAGGTGACAGCGAGCAGCAGCCCAGACACGCCACGCACTTAAGCGAGAACAAGCCGTCCGGAGTGGTCTGACCGTCCTCAATGCCCAGCTCGTCCTTGATTGTCTGCAAAATCAGCTCGGAGGAGTTGACGTGGCAGGCGGTGCCCTGACAAAGCATAATCAGGTACTTGCCCACAGGCTCAAAGCGGAACTGCGTGTAGAAGGTGCCTACGCCCATAATTTCAGAGGTAGCGATGCCGGTTTTTTCGGAAATCAGCTCAATCGCTTCGCGGGGAAGATAGCCGTAAATCTCTTGTGTGTTTTGTAAAATGGTAATCAAACTGCCCTTTACATCCGCGTATTCGGCAAACACGCCGTCAAGCAGAGAGAGGTCAACTGTTTTTTTATCCATCTACAACCCTCCATTTCCAATTTCATAATTACCTAATATTATACGCTAATCAGCCGGTGATTGCAAGCTTTAGTTTGCTAAAATTTGTTCCCGCCCGCCGTGAGTTAATGGTAAAATTGTCAGTTTTTGCGTGCCGATTCGCCAAACTCGCTGTCGATGTAGGCGATGTAGTCGTGACGGTTGATTTCCGGCGATTCCGACGCGGTGTACCACGCGAATTCCTGCCGGATGCCCTCGTCGAGCGGCGTGAGTTCGGGAAGGATGGCGGTCATTTTCGCGGTATCGAGAATATAGTCGCAGGGGGGAAAGGGGAAGTAGGCGCGGACAGGGAAGTTGTCGTCCACACGCACCATCACCGGCTCCTTGCCGGCGGCTTCACAGCACATCGCCGCCCAGTCGCGGAAGGAAATCGCCTGCGGATGCGCGGCGTTGAGGATGTGCTCCTCCGGATGCTCCGTCAGCAGCGCGTCCATCAGGCGGCAGAGGTCGCGGACATGAAGAAACTGAATCCCTCTGTCGCTTTCGGGAATATATATTTTCCTGTCCGCAAGCGCGCAGTCAAAGAGAAACGGCGCGCGGTACAGGTTTTCATACGGTCCGTAGAGGTAGGGCGGACGCAGAATATACGCGTCGGGCACGCGCCGGAGCAGCGCTTCCTCGGCGGCGCGTTTGTGCACACCGTAGTCGCCCCAAAAGGCGTTTTCGCCGGTCGGCGCGTCCTCACGGACAGGCTGCGCCGCGTCGTCGGGATACACCGCGCCGGAGCTGAGCAGGATATAGTCGCCGAAGGTTCCCAGCGCGTCAAGCAGCGCGTTGACATGGTCGGCGGAGTAGGCGCAGATATCGAGCACCGCGTCGAATTCCATCTCCCTGAGCTCGTCGGTCAGAGAGAAGCGGTCCGCCTGAATCAGCGTGACGCCCTGCGCCTGCTCGCGGCTGCCGCGGTTGAGCACATACACCTCGTCGCCGTTTGCGACAAAGTATTCCGCCGTGAAGCGGCTGACAAACACCGTGCCGCCGGTTATCAAAATTTTCCTCATAGCTGCCTCCTTTTTCGTATAGAAAAACAGCGGCGCAAAACACGCCGCTGTCAGTTTACTCAAATTTAATGTCGCCTTCGTACTTTTTCTTGAAAAGACCGAACAGCGTGTCGAGCAAATCCTCATCCTCGATGCTCACATACTCCTCGGTATCGTCATCAACGGGATTGATTTTGAGAATGACCACCTCGTCGGCGTCCTCGTCATTTTCAATCAGAACAATGTATTCCTCGCCTTCATATTCCACGATATCGAGAAACTCAAACTCCACCTCGTTGCCTTCCTCGTCCTCAAGGGTAATCAGCGGAGCTTCGTTTTCTGTTTCATCCATGCGCATTTCGTCAGCCATAATCTCTTCCTTTCCAGAAGTAATACCTTCTCTATAATACTATCAGTATATCACATAAACGGCAAAAGTCAAGAGGGAAAAAGGGGAACGCAACGGTGCTTGCCCTAAATCTTTTTTTCAAACTCGCTTTTGCATTTGGGACAGCGGACGTTGTGCTTTCCCTTGATGTTGCGGACGCGCAGCTGCGCCTTGCAGACCGGACATTTGATGTAGCGGAAGTTCTTGCGGTCGCGGATTTTGCGGATGGTCAGCTGCACCCGGCTCTTCGCCGGATCAAACACCTTGCGGAAGGCGCGGTTCTCGGCGCTTCTTGCGGTGATGTTGCGCGAGAGCGCGCGGAAGATAAACCACGCGAGGATGCCGAACTGAATCACCATGATGATGTAGTGCGCCAGGCGGTTGAACACAAAGATGTTCACCGTCCAGACGACCATCGCCGTGACCAGCAAAAAGCCGTTGAGGGTGTCCATGCCGTAGCGTCCCTGCATGAACGCCGCGATTCTCTGAAAAAAGTTTTGCATTGTTTCCTCCCGTCAGATATAGTCGGCGGCAAAGTAGACGTAGTTGAGGTCGCCGATGACGGCGGTGTGGTCGGTACGCACTACCACGGTTCGGCGCGTTGCCTTGGTCATCTCGGCAACAAAGCCGGCGGCGTCACAGGTGTCCGGCGTGCTGCCGGTTTCCTGCAAAAATTCTTCCATTGTCATCACCGTCGAGTTGTAGCCCTCAAACAGGCTGACCTGTTCAAAATCAATCAGGTGGTACGGCGGATCGAGCAGCTCGATGCCGATGTCCGCGTTCACTAACTTATCCATATAATACGGCGCGTCGCCGAGAAACATTCCGGTTTTGTACGCGCCGATAGATACCGTCACGTCGGAATTGACCGCCGTTTCCGCCACGCCGGTGTCGCCGTTGACGCCGCTGTTGATGTCGGCGCTGACGACAAAGGCGCCGCCGGCGTTGATTGCCTCAATCGCCTGCTTCACGCTGTCGCTGAGCGTGCCGCGAAAGCCAGTGCCGAGAATGCAGTCCACCACGATGTCAAAGCCCTGCAGCGCGGCGGGTACGCGCAGGCTGCCTTCCTCACAGCCGGCTGCCATCGCGTTGCGGTAATAGTACAAGCCGTCGTCCGAGAAATGCTCGCTCACACGAAAAATCGTCGGCGTGAAGCCGTGCGAAAGCAGAATGCACGCCAGCGCGTAGCCGTCGCCGCCGTTGTTGCCGCCGCCGCAGACAATCGCCACCCTGCCGGCAAACTTCACCGCGTCAAAAATGCCCTGTGCCGCGCGGCGCATCAGCTCGGTGGAGGACACGCGCTTTTCGATGGTCGCCGCGTCGCTGCGGCGCATATTGTCAACCGAGACGACCGGAGGCAGCATCGCTCTCGCTCCTTTCGTTGACCGCGTTGTACGCCACCTGTGCGCTCTCGGGCTCGGGCGTGCAGTACAGCTCTATCAGCGGCACATGGTTGAATAAATCGTCAAACAGCATCAGCAGCTTGACCATGGTTTCCTTGCTGGAGGGCAGCAGCGTCGCTTCCATCAGCTGACGAATCTGCTTGCCGGGACTGGTGCGCACCGCGACGTTTTCCTCGCCGCGCTTGAGCACATAGACCGCCTTAATCGGCGCCTTCATGTTGCAGCCGATGTTCGCCTTGCCCATCCACGGGGTGGAGCAGACCATGTACACGCCGTCGATTTTCCGAATCAGCGGCTTGTCGTCGTTAATCATGGTCACGCGGTCGCCGAACACCGTCCGCCAGTTTTTGGCATGGGTGGATTTGCCGGTGCCGCTCAGCGCCGTGAACAGGTACCCCTCGCCGTCAATCGCCAGGCTGGAGGAGTGAAAAAAGCAGCCGCCGTAGCTGTTGAGCACCTCCTTGCTGATGTTCGTCAGCACAATCGCGTCCTCCGCCAGATACGGAAGACAGGGTGTTTTGGCTTTGGCGATGTATGCTTCGATTTCGGCTTCGTTTGAGGACGCGTCAAAGTCCGCGTCCGTGCTGTCTGTCAGATACGGCTCCAAACGCCGCGCGGTCTGCGGCGTGACAGGATTAATCCGGATGTTCAGTCCGGCTATTTCATAAACGGGCATATGCTTGCTCCTTTACTGTCTTTCTGCAGGGAATCTCTCACAATTCCCTGCATTATTTTACCGTGTTTTGCAGGGAAAGTCAAGGGAGAAGGGAATCCCGGCACTGCGTGAAAAATGCATAGCGTTCCGTAGGGTTCGGTCTTTGAGGTGTTGCCCAAGACAAGTTTTGGACAGAACCTCATCCGCGTGAGTCGGAATGACAGGATTGTTTAACGCGCAGAAACTATCCACGCTGTCGGGTGTTTCTTTTCAGCAAAAAAACAATACCGAGAGCAAGATAATTCCCTCGGAGCATTAACGATTAAAAAAATGTTAAATTTTCGTAAAAACCTCTTGACAACCACCCTTTGGGAGCGTAAAATAGTATAATGTACCATAATGGGGTTATGTACCGAACAGGTCGGAACAATCGCGAAAAAAGCCTTTTGACAAGGGGATATTATCACAAAAAATCCATTCTGTCAAGTGACTTTTCGTACTATTTTTTCCGGCGGCGGTTTCCCCGTTGTTGCGAGTAAAAACAAAGGAGTGTGGATACGCATATGGTTAATGTCAAACCCGTCAAGCTGGGTCGTACCGAACGCATGAGCTTCGGCAAAATTGATGAAGTAATCGATATGCCAAATCTGATCGAAGTGCAGAAGGCTTCCTACCAGTGGTTCCTGGACGAAGGCCTCAAGGAGGTATTCCGCGATGTGTCGGGCATCACCGACTATCAGGACAACCTCGTGCTCGATTTCATTGACTACAAGCTCGATATCGACCATCCCAACTACAGCGTCATCGAGTGCAAGGTGCGCGACGCCACCTATTCCGCGGCGCTGCGTGTGACCGCGCGGCTGCTCAACAAGTCTACCGGTGAAATCAAGGAAAGCAACGTCTTTATGGGCGACTTCCCCCTGATGACGCCCAGCGGCACCTTCGTCATCAACGGCGCGGAGCGCGTCATCGTGTCGCAGCTTGTCCGTTCTCCCGGCGTGTACTACAAGATGGATCACGACAAAACCGGTAAAAAGCTTTATTCCACCACCGTCATCCCGAACCGCGGCGCGTGGCTCGAATACGAAACCGACGTCAACGATGTTTTTTATGTCCGCATCGACAAAAACAGAAAGCTGCCTGTCACCTCCTTTATCCGTGCGCTCGGTCTCGGCTCCGACGCGGAAATCCTTGATTACTTCGGCGACGACGAGCGTATCAAGGCGACCATCGAAAAGGATCAGGCGCACAATATCGAGGAAGGTCTGATTGAGGTCTACAAAAAGCTGCGTCCGTCCGAGCCGCCGACCGTGGACAGCGCTCAGACACACATCAACAACCTCTTCTTCGACGAGAACCGCTACGATATGTCGCGCGTCGGCAGATATAAATACAACAAAAAGCTCGGCATGGCAAACCGCCTCGAGGGCAACGTCCTTGCGGAGCCGATTGCCAATCCGCGCACCGGCGAGGTGCTCGCCCTGCGCGACGAAAAGCTTTCCAAGGAAAAGGCACTCGAAATTGAGAATGCCGGCGTCACCGTCGCTTACGTCAAAAACACCGAGGGCGAGACCGTCAAGGTCATTTCCAACGGTATGGTCGATATCTCCAAGTATGTGGATTTCGACGCCGAGGCGGAGTGCGGCGTGCGCGAAAACGTCCGCTTTGATTTGCTCTGTGAAATCATGGACGCCGCCGAGAGCGAGGAGGAGCTCAAATCCATGCTCCGCGAGCGCGTCAACGAGCTGGTGCCCAACTACATCACCGTAGAGGATATCTTTGCCACCATCAACTACCTCAACTGCGTTGCCCACGGCATCGGCAACACCGACGATATCGATAACCTCGGCAACCGCCGTATCCGCTGCGTCGGCGAGCTGCTGCAAAACCAGTTCCGCATCGGCTTCTCCCGTCTGGAGCGCGTGGTGCGCGAGCGTATGACCACCCAGGCGCAGGATATGGAGAACCTCTCTCCGAATTCTTTAATCAACATCCGTCCCGTGACCGCCGCCATCAAGGAGTTCTTCGGCTCCTCGCCGCTGTCGCAGTTTATGGATCAGACCAACCCCCTCGCGGAGCTGACGCACAAGCGCCGTCTGTCCGCGCTCGGCCCCGGCGGTCTTTCCCGAGACAGAGCCGGATTTGAGGTGCGCGACGTTCACTACACCCACTACGGCCGTATGTGCCCTATCGAAACCCCTGAAGGCCCGAACATCGGTCTGATTTCCTACCTCGCTTCCTTTGCGAAGATCAACAAGTACGGCTTCATCGAGGCGCCCTTCCGCAAGATTGACAAGGAAACCGGCGTCGTCACCGACGAGGTTGTCTACATGACCGCCGACGTGGAGGATAACTACTACGTCGCGCAGGCAAACGAGCCGCTCGATGAAAACGGCAGATTTGTCAATTCCAAGGTCGTCGGCCGCTACCGCGACGAGTTCGTGGAGCTGCCCGCCTCCCGTTTTGATTATATGGACGTCTCGCCGAAGATGGTTGTCTCCGTCGCGACCGCGATGATTCCCTTCCTCGAAAACGACGACGCCAACCGTGCCCTCATGGGCGCCAATATGCAGCGTCAGGCTGTACCGCTGCTCCGTTCCGAGGCGCCGATTGTCGGCACCGGTATGGAGTACAAGGCAGGCACCGACTCCGGCGTCTGCATCCTCGCCGAAGGCGACGGCATTGTCATGAGCGTTGACGCGCGCAACATCCGCGTGCAGTACGACAACGGCAATGTCAAGGACTACGAGGTCATCAAGTTCCTCCGCTCCAACCAGGGCACCTGCTTCAACCAGCGCCCGATTGTCGAGCGCGGTCAGCGCGTCAAAAAAGGCGACGTGCTCGCCGACGGTCCCGCCACCGACAACGGCGAAATCGCCCTCGGTAAAAACGCCCTCATCGGCTTTATGACATGGGAGGGCTACAACTACGAGGACGCCGTTCTTCTCAACGAGAAGATTGTCCGCGACGATGTTTATACCTCGATTCACATCGAGGAATACGATACGGAAGCCCGTGACACCAAGCTCGGCCCCGAGGAAATCACCCGTGATATCCCCAACGTCGGCGAGGATGTGCTTCGCTACCTTGACGAGGACGGCATCATCCAGATTGGCTCCGAGGTCAAGGCGGGCGACATTCTGGTCGGTAAGGTCACGCCCAAGGGCGAAACCGAGCTGACCGCCGAGGAGCGCCTGCTGCGCGCCATCTTCGGCGAAAAGGCGCGCGAGGTGCGCGACACCTCCCTGCGTGTGCCGCACGGCGAGCAGGGCACGGTCGTGGACGTCAAGGTCTTTACCCGCGCCGACAGCCGCAACGAGCTGCAGCCCGGCGTCAACAAGGTCGTCAGGGTTTACCTCGCGCTCAAGCGCAAAATCAGCGTGGGCGACAAAATGGCAGGCCGCCACGGCAACAAGGGTGTTGTCTCCCGTATTCTCCCCGTGGAGGATATGCCCTTCCTGCCCGACGGCACGCCGCTTGATATCGTCCTCAACCCCCTCGGCGTACCTTCCCGTATGAACATCGGTCAGGTGCTCGAGGTTCACCTCGGCTACGCCGCCAAGGCGCTCGGCTGGAAAATCATGACGCCGGTATTCGACGGCGCGCACGAGGGCGACATCTTTGAGGCGCTGCGTGACGCCGGCTACAGCGAGGACGGCAAAACCCGCCTCATCGACGGCAGAACCGGCGAACCCTTCGACAATCCCGTCACCGTCGGCTATATGTACTACCTCAAGCTGCATCACCTCGTTGACGAGAAGATTCACGCCCGTTCCACCGGTCCGTACTCGCTGGTCACCCAGCAGCCGCTCGGCGGTAAGGCGCAGTTTGGCGGTCAGCGCTTCGGTGAAATGGAGGTCTGGGCGCTCGAGGCTTACGGCGCCGCCTACACCCTGCAGGAAATCCTGACCGTCAAGTCCGACGACGTCGTCGGTCGTGTCAAGACCTACGAGGCGATTGTCAAAGATCAGAACATTCCGGCGCCGGGCATTCCCGAGTCCTTCCGCGTGCTCATCAAGGAGCTGCAGTCCCTGTCGCTCGACGTCCGTGTGCTTGACGCGCAGGGCGAGGAAATCGACATCAAGCAGAAGTTTGAGGAGGACGAGGACATCGCCGACGCCGCCGGCACCGAGTTTGACGAGGACAGCATCATGACCTCCATGGACGGCTACACCCTCGACGAGGGCGGCGAGGAAGGCAATATGTTTGACGACTCGCTTGCCGACGAGGAGGACGACGATGACTTCTTCGGTTTTGACGACTTCGGTTCAGACGAACTTTAATTGGGAGGCTGCATAAATGATTGACAACAATGTTTTTGATTCCATAAAAATCGGACTTGCTTCCCCGGATCAGATCAGAGAATGGTCATACGGCGAGGTCACCAAGCCCGAAACCATCAACTACCGCACGCTCAAGCCCGAACGCGAGGGTTTGTTCTGCGAGCGCATTTTCGGACCGACCAAGGACTGGGAGTGCCACTGCGGCAAGTACAAAAGAATTCGCTTCAAGGGTAAAATCTGCGACCGCTGCGGCGTTGAGGTTACCCGTTCCAAGGTCAGACGTGAGCGCATGGGTCACATCGAGTTGGCGGCTCCCGTCTCCCACATCTGGTATTTCAAGGGCACGCCGTCCCGCATCGCGCTGATGCTCGACATCTCGCCCAAGGTGCTCGAAAACGTGCTCTACTTCTCGCAGTACATCGTCATCGATCCCGGCGACTGCCGCGACCTGTCGAAGTATCAGGTGCTCTCCGAGGCGGAGTATAACGATATGCGCGAAAAGTACGAGGACGACTTCCAGGCAGGCATGGGCGCCGAGTCCATCCAGCAGCTCCTCGCCGAAATCGACCTCGACAAGCTTGCCGCCCAGCTCCGCGAGGAGTTGGAGGGCGTCACCGGTCAGAAGCGCATCCGTATTCTCAAAAGACTCGACGTCGTTGAAAGCTTCCGCATCTCCGGCAACCGTCCGGAATGGATGATTCTCAACGTCGTTCCGGTCATTCCGCCCGATATCCGCCCGATGGTTCAGCTCGACGGCGGCCGCTTCGCGACCTCCGACCTCAACGACCTCTACCGTCGTGTCATCAACCGCAACAACCGTCTCAGAAAGCTTTTGGAGCTTAACGCGCCCGAAATTATTATCCGCAACGAAAAGCGTATGCTGCAGGAGTCCGTGGACGCCCTGATTGACAACGGCAGACGCGGCAGACCGGTCACCGGCCCCAACAACCGCGCGCTCAAGTCCCTCTCCGATATGCTCAAGGGCAAGCAGGGACGCTTCCGTCAAAACCTGCTCGGCAAGCGTGTTGACTACTCCGGACGTTCCGTTATCGTCGTCGGCCCTGAGCTGAAGATGTACCAGTGCGGTCTGCCCAAGGAGATGGCGCTGGAGCTGTTCAAGCCCTTCGTGATGAAGCGCCTTGTCGAAACCAAGGCGGAGCAGAACATCAAATCCGCCCGTAAGGCGGTCGAGCGTGCCAAGGAGAACGTCTGGGACGCGCTTGAGGTTGTCATCAAGGGACATCCCGTCATGCTCAACCGTGCGCCAACCCTCCACCGCCTTGGTATTCAGGCGTTCGAGCCGGTGCTCGTTGAGGGACGCGCCATCAAGCTCCATCCCCTTGTCTGTACCGCGTTCAACGCCGACTTCGACGGCGACCAGATGGCGGTGCACGTACCGCTCTCCGCCGAGGCGCAGGCAGAGGCTCGCTTCCTCATGCTCGCCGCCGGCAACCTGCTCAAGCCCTCCGACGGCCAGCCTGTCGCCGTGCCGACGCAGGATATGATCCTCGGTTCCTACTACCTCACCCTCGACAAGGACGGCGAGCGCGGTGAGGGCAAGGTGTTCCGCAACGTGGACGAGGTGATGATGGCGTACCAGACCGGCGTCATCGAGCTGCACTCCAAGATTCGCGTCCGCCGCGAAATGGAGGTAGACGGCGAAATCAAAACCGGCATGGTGGACACCACCATCGGTAAAATTATTTTCAATAATCCGATTCCTCAGGATCTCGGCTTCGTTGACAGAAGCAAGCCCGAGAATCTGTTCAAATTTGAGGTAGACTTCCTTGTCGGCAAGAGCGCCCTCAAGAAGATTATCGACAAGTGCATCAAGAAGCACGGCACCGCCCGTACCAGCGTCCTGCTCGACGACATCAAGGCGCAGGGCTACAAGTACTCCACCAAGGGCGCCATCACCGTCGCGGTCTGCGACGCGGTTATTCCGCCCGAGAAGAAGGAGATTATCGCTGCCGCCGAAAAAGAGGTTGACGAAATCCGCGAGGAATATATGCTCGGTCTGCGTTCCGAGGAGGAGCGCTATGACGAAATCCTCAAAATCTGGAACCAGGCAACCGAGGACGTCACCGCCAAGCTGCAGGGCAACCTTGACCGCTACAACCCCATCTTCATGATGGCGGATTCCGGTGCGCGTGGTAGTATGAGCCAGATTCGTCAGCTCGCCGGTATGCGCGGACTGATTGCCAACACCTCCGGTAAAACCATTGAAATCCCGATTCGTGCGAACTACCGTGAAGGTCTTAACATTTTGGAATACTTCATCTCCTCGCGTGGTGCGCGTAAAGGTCTTGCCGATACCGCGCTGCGTACCGCGGACTCCGGTTACCTCACCCGTCGTCTGGTCGATGTTTCGCAGGAGGTCATCATCCGTGAAGAGGACTGCGGCACCAACGAAGGTCTTGAAATCTTCGACATCGTCGCCTCCGGCTCCAACGTCATCGAGCCGCTCAGCGAGCGTCTGGTCGGCAGATATCTGCTCGAGGATTTCTGCGACGCGGACGGCAACGTCCTCGTTTCCAAGGACGTGATGATGGGCGACGCCGAGGCGGATATTATCGTCAGCGCCGGCGTCAAGAGCATCAAAATCCGCTCCGTTCTGTCCTGCCGCGCCAAGCACGGCGCCTGCCGCAAGTGCTACGGCGCCAACCTTGCCAACCGTATGCCTGTCACCGTCGGTGAGGCGGTCGGCATCATCGCGGCGCAGTCCATCGGCGAACCCGGTACACAGCTGACCATGCGTACCTTCCATACCGGCGGCGTCGCCGGCGGTGAGGATATCACCCAAGGTTTGCCGCGTGTCGAGGAGCTCTTCGAGGCACGCCGCCCCAAGAGTCTCGCGATTATCAGTGAAATCGACGGCGAGGTGCGTTTTGAGGAAATCAAAAACGCCCGTCACGCCGTTGTCTATAACAAGGATACCGGCGATGAGCGCACCTACCTCATTCCCTTTGGCTTCCGCGTCAAGGTGATGGAGGGCGACTTCATCCGCAAGGGTGACAAAATCACCGACGGTGCCGTCAATCCGCACGATATCCTCGACATCCTCGGCCCCGAGGCAGTCATGAATTACCTCATCTCCGAGGTACAGCTGACCTACCGCCTGCAGGGTGTTGAAATCAACGACAAGCACATCGAGGTCATCGTCCGTCAGATGATGCGCAAGGTCAAGGTGGACGACGCCGGCGATACCGGTTTCCTCTCCGGTCAGACCTACGATAAAAACGACGTGCTCTATGAAAACGAGCAGATTAAAAAGCGCATCGCGGCAGGCGAGCAAGGTCTGCGCGAGGCAACCTTCACCCAGCTCCTCCTCGGTATCACCAAGGCGGCGCTCGCCACCGACAGCTTCATGTCCGCGGCGTCCTTCCAGGAGACCACCCGCGTCCTCACCGACGCCGCCATCAAGGGCAAGGCGGATCCGCTGGTCGGCTTGAAGGAGAACGTCATCATCGGCAAGCTCATCCCCGCGGGTACCGGAATGCCGCGCTACTCCAAGGTCGAGCTCGAAAACGACCCACCTGTCATGGAGTCTCCCGATGAGTCCGCAGTGATTTAAGGCTAATCATAACGCCCATGGTTTTCCCATGGGCGTTTTTGAAAAAGGAGGCATTTTATGTTCCCGAAATTTCGCCGCCAGCGCATTCCGCATTTAGAGCCGGCAACCCTGCTCGAATTGCGGCAGTATATCGAAAGCCGCCTGTCCGCGTCCGAGCCGGTGGAGGAAACGGCGCTGTCCGACGCGCCGCAGGCATTTGGAGCGGCCATGTTTATGCCGCAGGCGCCGTCAAACGCTCCCAAAGCGGCACAACGGCAGAGCTGCGGCGATGCGGCGGTACCGCCGCGCGCGCAAAGCCTCGGCGACGCGCTGCGCATGATGGATGAGAGCTTTTCCGAGATGGTGCTCCGCAAAATTGACGAAAAGGGTATGACCGACGCCCAGTGCTACAAAAAGGCGGCGATTGACCGCAAGCTGTTTTCCAAGCTGCGCAGCAATCCTGCCTACAAGCCAAGCCGCCAGACCGCTGTGGCGCTTGCTGTCGCGCTGGAGCTGAGCATGGACGACCTGCGCGACCTGCTGAGGAAGGCAGGCTACGCGCTTTCGCACAGCAGCAAATTCGACATCATCATCGAATTCTTTGTAACCCGCGGCAACTACAACCGCTTCGAAATCAATGAAGCGCTGTACGAGTTTGATCAACCCCTGATTTGATACCAATCTTGACGCGCCTACGGCGCTATTAAAAAGTAGAAAGTCTACTTTTTAATGAAGATTGGGATTAAATTACACTTGGTTTCTGTAAAAATATTGCGCGTACTCGGGGATGGTGCTGACGTAGGCGGCGGCATTGGGGTATTTTTTGAGCACCATATCCATCGAGAGAAAGTGGGTGTACTGATCTCTCTTGGAGAGCTTGTACACGTTACGGAAGCAGATGAAGTACATAAACCCGAGGAAGAGGAAAAACAGCACAAGGAAGAGCACGCTGTCTATGGTGGCGCAGAGGTCGTAAAAGCCGTGGGCGGCAATCGGTACCGCCGGCGTGAGCGCCATCAGACCGGCGGTGCGGAAGGCAGGCTCGCCTGCCGGAATGACGCGGTAATCGCGCAGACGCTTTTCGAGCAGCGCCGCCTGACGGGTGAGGTGCCAGCGGCTGTAGAAATAGCCCATAAACACCGCGAAGAAGCAGTGTGCCGGTACGGCAGTCACCATACGGAGCAGCGCGTTTCCGACGCCTAACTGATAGACATAGAGAATGTTTTCGGCGGCGGCAAAGCCCAGCGAAACAAACACCGCGTAGACAACGCCGTCAAACAGGCAGTTGAAGTTCTTGTTTTTGCGCGTAATCAGGAACATAAAGAAGAACTTGACGCCTTCCTCCATCAGCGCGATGCCGAAGAAGTTCTTGATGAAATAATACAGAAAGAAGGAGGCGTCGGAGGAAAAGCTTTCCGGCTCTCCCTGCGCGAACACGCCGCAAAAGACCGCGTTTATGCTGCACTCGGCGAAAATCTCCAGAATAATCGCCGGAATCGTGCTGCCGACGCCGGCAAAAAACAGTCCGATCAGCAGACCGACAGGCTCCTTTTCGGCGCGGTCCATTTTGTATATGTAGAACATCAGCGCGGCGGCAGGCAGCAGAGCCAGTACCGTCATGATAATCAGTTGCGGACTCATTGTTTGCTTTCTCCTTCTAAGTCGATGTCAAAAATGCAGTATTCCGAGGCATTGATGACAAGCGTGCCGTTGTGCTCCGTTTTTTGCGGAATCCGCGCGCCGTAGTTGCGGTGAATGTGACCATGCAAAAACATTTTCGGCTTGTAGCGGTCAAGCAGTGTGTTGAAGCAGTCAAAGCCGCGGTGGGTGATGGTGTCAAAATCGTTGAGATGGCGTGCCGGCGAGTGGGTGACCAGTACGTCGAAGCCCTTGTGACGGCGGATTTTGAACCACAGCTTATGAATCCGCCGCCGCATTTCGCGCTCGGTGTACATATACTTGCCTTCCTTGTAGCGGAACGAGCCGCCGAGTCCGACAAACCGCAGACCCTTGTATTCATAGAAGCTGCCGTCAATATCGACGCAGCCCTCCGGTTCGCGCTTGAAGTGGTCGTCATGGTTGCCGTGTATGTAGAGGAGCGGGACGTTGAGCATGGTCACCAAAAACTCCAGATATTCCTCCTTGAGGTCGCCGCAGGCGATAATCAGCTCAACGCCCTCCACCTTTTCGGGAGCAAAATAATCATACAGCGACTTCGATTCAATATCGGAAACCGCCAGAATTCTCATGCCTTTTCACCGTCCGTTTCCGATTCACCGCCCTCCTCGGATGCAGAGACGCCGCTCTGCGCCGGCTCCACACCGGCGGTGTCTACGGTTGCCTTACCCATCGGGTTGAGATCCTCGTACTGCGGAATGGTGCCGACGACATTCTCTACCAAATAGTCCATGTTGATAATCTGGTCAAGGCTGAGCGCTTTGTCGGGATTATCAATTTTTTCGCCGTCCTGCTTCACCAGCGGCGTCTGGAACGGTGTGCACACGCCGTGAATAATGCCCTGCTTGAGAAAATCGCCAAGCTTTTTGGACGCCTGCGTCAGACGCGGCGAATACACCACATCTACCACGCCGGCGGACATACCCCAGTAAAAGTTGAGCGCCTTGTTGCTTGCCTCATATTCGTCCAGCAGCGCGTTGTTGAACACGCGGCGCAAAATCTGCTCGTAATACACGCCCCATTTCCACACGGGATTCGCCATCAGTTCGATGCGGTCGCCGTCGATAAACGAAAGACCGAAGCTGTCGCGGTCATCCTCGCGGAAGCGTGCCGTGTCCTGTGAGGACAAAAACTGGATGCCGCTGTCTATCAGCTTTTGCGCCGCTGCCGCCGCGCTCGCGCCGTTGACCGACGACCATTCCAAATGTACCTGCGCACGCGGATTGACCATCTGCGCGCCCAGCGCGAAGGCGTTGATGCCGGCAATCTGACCGTAGATGGGGTAGTCGCAGACATAGCCTAACTGACAGCTCTCGGTCAGCGAGCCGGCAAGGGCGCCGAGAATAAACTTTGCCTCGTACATCCGCGTGTAGTACGACACGATGTAGCGGTGCGACTTGTTGAGCGAGCAGTTCATAATGCGTATCTCGGGGTGCTCGACAGCGGCACGCAGACTCGCCTGTGTCAGACGCGGCGAGGTGGTGAAAATCAGCAGCGCCCCGTCCTCAATCGCCTGCTCAATCACGCTGAACGGATCGTCGGACTGCATCGCGTCGTAGTACGCCTTGGTCTCTAACTTGCCCTCAAAAATGCGCTCGATATACCGCCTGCCCTTTTCGTGGTCGTGCACCCAGCCGGAGCGGTCGGGAGCGCCGTCGTGGATAAACGCCACCTTCAGCACCGAGGGAATCCTGGCGGCAATAATCATCTTGGAAATCACGCCCTTTTTTTTGTGCTCGGGCGGATCGCTTTGGACCTCAATCGGTTCTTCCTCGCCGTGCAGCTCGACTTCCTTCCACATCTTTTTCAGGTTCTTTTTGATGTCGGAGGTTTCGGTGCCGCGCAGCTCGGGATAGCCGTAAATCATCACATAGCTCAGCAGCGCGTCGCCGACGGTGGACTGCAGCTTTTCGCCGCCGCTTTGCAGGTACACCTTGCGGAAGTAGTAGTAGGTGCCGGTAAAGCTGTTGCGCTCCTCGTCTGTCCACTCCTCGCCTGCCGGCTTGCCCAGCGCCTTTTGCATCAGCGCGTAGCTGCCTTTTTTGGTGAAAAGCAAAAAGTTGATTTTGCTGTATTTGTAGAACTCCACAAACTCGTTGTACAGCTCGACCTCTTCGCCGTTTCCCTCGGGCATGATGCGGATGACTCTGCCGGGAATGCTCACCGCGTCAAAGAATTTCAGCACGCTGACGCGCTTGTTGCCCTCCTCGACATAGAAGCGGTTCATGTATTCGTACGCCTTAATCGGATCGCGGATGCCCTCGGTGATATGCGCCTGGCAGAGCTTTTCCCACTTGGCGGCGAACTCGGTGTCCTCGTCCAGCAGCGGCATAAAGTTCGGCGCAAAGGCATTCACTCTGCCACGCGTCTTGGTGCCGACAATCAGCTCCGCCGGAATCTGCACCAGTCCCAGGTCGATGCCCTTTGCCACCGCGGTGGTGGAAACAAAGTCGTCCAACACCGGCAAACACGGAGATTCACCCTGAGAGGCGCGGTGCCGCGCTTCCTTCTGACCTGATTTTTGTGCGTCCTTGTAGTATAATTCATTCATTTGTATCACCTCGTCGATATGAAAAATTGCATCAGTCTGTCCTTGTAGTCCTTCGCCTCGTCAAAGACGCAGTGCCCGTAGGTGTCGGGGTAGAGGTACAGTCGGCAGCGCAGCAGCGCCGCCAGCTCCTCGGACGCTTCACCGGTCAGCACCTTGTCTCCCTTTACGCCGATAACCAGCGTCGGGCAGTGTACCCTTTGCAGCGCCTCCCTCGCGTCAAAGCCTGACGCGGCGCGTCCCTGAATGGCGAAGCGCCGCAGCTCCTTTCCGGTCAGACCGTCGTTCATGTGCGTCAGCACGTCGCCGTACTGCCGCACGGTCGCTTCGCTGAACAATCGGGAAATCATGGCGGCAGTCAGCGCGGTCAAATCGCCGTTTTCCGCGGCGTCCGTCCATTCCTTTGCCACCGCCGCGAACAGCGTGTTGGTGTACGGCGCGGTGGAGCCGAGCGCCATTGCGTGCACCAGCTCCGGCGCGTCCGCCGCAAGGTACTGCGCTACCATGCCACCGAGCGACGCGCCGAATACGTCGGCGTCACGCAGACCGAGCTCGCGCATTTTTGCGGCGGTATCGCGCGCCATTTCACGGATGGTGTACACCGGCGGCAAATCCGTCCGGCGGTCAAATACATACACCGTGTAGTCCCTCTCAAACTGCCGGTACGCGGCGCGAATCATCATCTCGCTGAATAAAATACTCCGCGTCCCCAGCCCGGGAAGTATCACCATGGTTTTGGCGCCGCTGCCAAAGGAAAAATAATCCATCTGAATGGTTGACTGCTTTTCCATAGTATGCCCCTTTTGAAAAAAGTTTTCCTGAGTTTATTATACCGTATGAAGAAAAAAATAAAAAGAGGTTTTTTGCTTTTTTTGCGGAAAAATGTCGGCGCACCCATGCAGCGCAAGAATCCCCCTCGGCGGCGAACTGTAGTTTTTAGCGACTTGTAGGGGACGGCATCCCTGACGTCCCGCCGAACCAAACGTTAGGCATATCGGGACGTCTGGGAAGCCGTCCCCTACAGCGTTCCTGTCATCCTGAGCGGTGCCCGAAGGGCAAAATCGCGCAGCGATTTAGTCGAAGGATCCCCCTCGGTGAGAAACGTTGGTGTCCTATCAAGGGGATCCCAGCGCTGCATGGGTGCTGTTACCCAAAACAAGTTTTGGACAGCACCTCATCCACGTAAGTCGGGATGACAGCGTGAGGAAAAGACCTGCTCCTATCCACTCCCTGTCATCCTGAGCGGTCGGCGAAAGCTGAATTTGCGACAGCAAATAGTCGATGAGTACGGTCAAAATCTCCGATTTTTTGGCACAGCACCCATGCCTGTAGGGTTTGGTCTTGACCAAACCGCCGCCAACCGCAGAAGCGTTTGGCGGTAAATCCGGCGGTTCGGTCAAGACCGAACCCTACAATATGCTCAGGTAGATGATTACAAAATGATGAACAAATCAGCTTCACGTGGTTTGAATAATGGTTGACTTTTTCAGAAAACCATATTACAATATAGTAAACAATTTTGTGAGGTATTGTATATGAAAAGAATGGTTTTACTCATCACTGCCGCGGCGCTGACACTGACGGCGGCGGTCTTTGCCGGCTGCGGCGGACAAAGCTCCTCCGCTCCCGAAACCACTGCCGCACAGGAAACCACTGTCGCTTCTGCCGTGGAGGAGGTCAAAAAGGAGGTTAATCTCAGCGATTTGCACGCGATTAACTACGAAGGCAACGACTTTGCCGGCGCGTGGCGCATCACCGAGCGCGAAGGCGACACGTATGAAAAATTTGTCTATATGTTTGACGGAGACTCCAAAGCCTATCTGATGATGGGTACGATGGGCTACTGCTCCAACTATCAGATCAACCCCGATATCAAGCAGTTTGCCGCGCAGCTTGCGTTCGGCATCAACGGCAAGTACACCTACGAATTTTCCGAGGATAAAAGCAGCGTCACCCTGACCGACGTCGATACCAAATCCGTCACCAAGCTGGAAAAAATTATGTCCTTCGCCTACATTCCGCTGCCCGAGAAGGACGCGGTGATTGACGACGCTCTTGTCGGCGCGTGGGCGGACGACAGCGGCGGCTACCTTTTCTTTGACAATCAGGGTATTCTGTACGAAACCCAAAAGGGGCTGATCTTCACCTTCTACAACTATTCCGCAGAGGACGGCAAGGTCAAGGTGAAGTATTATGATCCCGACGAGGAGCACGCAAGCTATGATTATCAGCTGAAGGACGATAAGCTGACCTTCAACAATTACCAATACGAGCGTGTATCGGCAAGCGAACTTCCCTGACAGGAAACGCAAAAACAAAACGGCGGTCACATCGACCGTCGTTTTTTTCATCAGGGCACCTCTAAAAATTCACTGTTGTTCAGAGGTGCAGATATTTTATAGTAGATTTTTGTCAAAACGACGACGTCATACTGACGTATAACGAGGAGTTTTGGCAGAAATATGCTGTGAAAGATTTGTGGCTATGGGCAGCT
>JAFUUV010000073.1 GCA_017471345.1 Ruminococcus sp. | reverse complement strand
GCTGGACTTTGAGGTAATCAGAGAAAACTACCGACCACAGCGCAACGACATTAAACTGGATTTGCGGTTGGGAAACGCGGAGCTTGAAATCTTTTGCGTGCCGAATCCGCCGAAGCGCGTCAGCAATCCCGAAGCGTGCGGATTGCGGCACCTTTCCTTTGCGGTGGAGAATATCGAAGAAACCGTTGCGGAGCTGAACCGTTTGGGTATTCCGACAGAGCCTATCCGTACCGACGATTATACAGGCAAGAAAATGACCTTTTTCCGCGACCCGGACGGTCTGCCGCTGGAGCTGCACGAGTAGCAGAGGGGAGACAAAAATACGGCACTATTTGAGCAACAAAGTCTGCGAGAAACATGTAAAACTATGCAATAATAATAAAGGGAACCTTAAACAATTCCCTGCCGCGCATAAGCACGAAATCTTCACGGCATAATCTTGCCAAAATGCCTTGCTATACGTCAGTATACCTGCGACAGTTTGACAGTACGGAATCCTTTTCAAGTGTGTCCATCACTTCTATTCCCATATCGCGGAAGGAGACGTTCAGACCGTTTTCATCGCACACTTTGCAGAACGCTTTTACGATGTCCTCGTCCTCAAACGACTGCACGACCGATACGGTGAGCGCGTCGCTTACAGAGTTTATGCCGAACACGATGGGCGCGGTGATGGCGGGAATATAAAGCTCCATATCCTCAATCCACGGCTTCATACTTTCGGTGACTCCAAGCGCTCCGACATTGGTGATAAGACCGCCCAAGCTTTGGCGGACAGCTTTCTTTTCCATCATATTACCGGACTTGTCGGCGAAAATATCGTCAAAGGGCATTTCGCGATATTGCAGTCCTTTTGCTGTTCGTTCACTTAGCACCTTCACCGCGTTTTGCTTTGTGTTGTTTTGCGCAATCATGCCTTTCATCACGGCGGCAGTTTGTGCAAGGCTCATCCCATGCATTTCGGGTGTGTAAAACGACAAAAACCAACCCGAAAAATTGTGCAGCGTGTCACTCGGCAGCAGCCGTCTGAAATTTGATGTGATACTGTTGATGAGCAGCTTTCCCTCAAGGTCATATGCGGTCTGAAAAGCCTTGCACATAACCGCGTTGATTAGAGCGGTTACAGATGAGCCGCACTGACGGGCAAATCCCGCAATCTGCTTTACAGACATTGACAGCTTAAAGTGCCTGAACTCATACTTTCCCGCTTCATCCCAATATGTAACGGGAAGCGAAAACAGCTTTACTTCGCCAAACTGCGGCTGTTCCTGCTTAAAATCCTTGTCATAATATTTCAGATGCGACAGTTCTTCCTCTGCCGCTTCATCATACGGAACTTCAAGCAGTCTGATGTTTTCGTCAGCTGTAACGGGCTTGCCGCATTCTTTGAGATAATAATACAATAACGTCTTTACAAATTCGGTTGCTCCGTAACCGTCCGTGATACCGTGGTGAATGCTGAGCTTGAGCCTGTTGCCCTCGCAGGAAACACAGTACGGAAAACCGTGAAGCTCGTCTGACGCGAGCTTTCTTTTTTTGTCGCCGGTTTGCAGAACCGGTTTGTCGTTTGAAAGTTCATACACAAGCCCTTTTCCGCTGCTTGCGAGCACCGAGTGAAAATTCGGATACCTCTGTGCGGCTTTTTCAAGAGCAGCCTGCATATGCGCGGTATGGATTTCCTCTGTCAGCGTAACTCTTAAAACAATCGTCAGCGTTTCGTTTCCGTTTGAATGGACAAAATGCCCAATGCTTTCCATATCAATTTGTTTTATCATCAATATACCTCCGATAACGGTTAAAAATGGTTGTGGAATTGAGGGACTACTTCGCTTTCGCAAAACGTTTTCGGCTTGCCCATAGCTTTGCAATCAAACTCGACAGCACGATTAAGACTACTCCAATCAGATAAATGACCGGCCAAGGGAAGCTGACTTCAAACAGATAGCAGACAATGCAATCCAAAAAGCCGAGAATGCACCAGTGGATAAAGTAGATTGACGTAATGTTGCGGCTCATATCTGTAAACACGCTGAGCTTTGCGGCAGGAACGAGTTTAAGCAGGAAATAGAACGCCGAGAGAAAACTCAGGTCGATTGACAACAGTCCGGCGGCTTCCGGCAGACTCGCTGAATAATGGTCGTGATTTTTACTGAGGAAAACGTGCCGAAGCAGAATGTCAGCGTGATATACACTGCCATAACGCAGCAGGAGATAATCAGCAGCCGCTTGTAAAGACGGTCGCGATTCTCTATTCCGCGGATAATTTTTCCGAATACCATACCTGCCGCCACGAAAATATACCAGTTAAAAAACACAAAACAGCAGGTTTCCGAGTTTGTAGTAACGAAGTGACCGATGAACCAGTTTCCGGCAAAATTTCCGGTGTCGATAACCGGAATAACCGAGCCTATCAGCGAGAGAACTCCGGCGATTGCAAGCAGGTGAACCTCACGGAGCTTCAGTAATTTCAGAACGCCGGTGACAATCAGCGCAAGTCCTGCAAAATGCAGAATATCCATTCCGAGAAACGCCTTCAATATGTCAGACCGGAACTCGCCGGTGATGATACCTTCGCCCAGATTATACATTCCATAGCGTAAGAAGTTCAGCAGATATCCAAGCAGATAGAGCTTCACGCCGCGAAGCATCAAATTTTTCGGCGTGCTTTTTCTGTGCGCCCGACGGCGCACGTTTCTAAAGGGTGAAAGTCCCGAATCCGCCCGACAGCGGGAAGGATATAGCCGAACACCAAGGGTGTCCGCCGTGAGGCGGAATCTGAAGGAAGGTGCAGGCAAACCTGTGGTCT